>JBCCWS010000017.1 GCA_039193195.1 Pseudomonadota bacterium | reverse complement strand
GCGCGGCGCCCCCCCATGGCACCCGCATTGGCAACGCGACCCCCCGCCGCGGCCGCGCCCCCGGGGCACCCCCGACGGGCGAGTAGCACGGGCGCCATCGCGGCGTTAGTCAAATGCAGCCAGAGCTCGGCTATGGCTGCATTCGAGCGCCTTGCCCTGGCGCCCGTGCTACTCGCTGAGCGACACCTCATTTACCAAGCGGCCCACTGGCCTTGCGCTTCATACGCTGCGACGCTCGTTCAACGATCTCTTGCCGCAATGCGTGGGTGGCCCGACTCCACACCGTGATCTCCTCGCCGCTGCGTCCGCAACCGAGGCAAATCCCCTCGACATCGAGTTCGCACACGCCGATACACGGGCTCTTGACCTGGGCGGCTGTCCGGGTGGGGTTAGTTGATTGCATGGGAATCGCTATCGATGAAGTCAGCGGCGCGCGAGTATACGCCAAGGGTCCTCTCCCATGCGCGATGCAGGCAACTCAGGTCGCCCTCAATCGCTGCCGCATGACGAACTTTTGAATCTTCCCGGTCACGGTCATCGGGAACTCATCGACGAACTGGAAGTACTTGGGGATCTTGAAATACGCGATCTGCTTCTCGCAGAAATCGCGCAACTCCGCCTCCGTACACTGCTCACCGTCGTGGAGCCGAATCCAAGCAGCCACTTGCTCGCCATACTTGTCGTCCGGCACACCGAACACCGCCACGTCCTGAATCTTCGGGTGCTGGTACAGATACTCCTCGACTTCGCGTGGGTAGATGTTCTCCCCGCCGCGAATGATCATGTCCTTGACCCTGCCGACGATGCGGCAGTAGCCGTCCTCGTCTATCGTCGCCTGGTCACCGGTGTGCATCCAGCCAGCCCGGTCGATCGACTCCTGAGAGCGCACCTCATCATCCCAGTAGCCCAGCATCACGCTGTAGCCACGGGTGCACAACTCTCCGGTCTCCCCGCGCGGCACCGTGCTCCCCTTTGCATCCACGATCTTCACCTGCACGTGCGGGTGGATCCTGCCCACGGTCCCCACACGCTGCTCGATCGGATCGTCGACAGCGGTTTGAAAGCTCACAGGACTGGTCTCCGTCATCCCGTAGGCAATAGTGATCTCACGCAGGTGCATGCGCTCGATCACCCGTCGCATGACCTCGATCGGGCAGGGTGCGCCCGCCATGATTCCAGTGCGTAGGGAGCTTAGGTCGAAGCCTTCGAAGTGCGGATGGTCGAGCTCCGCGATGAACATGGTCGGAACACCGTACAGCCCGGTGCAGCGTTCTGACTCCACGGCTCGAAGTACGGTCTCCGCCTGGAAGCTTGCGCCAGGGAATACCATTGTGGCGCCGTGTGTCAGGCAGCCGAGCACACCCATTACCATGCCGAAACAGTGATACAAAGGTACGGGAATACACAGGCGATCCCGGGCAGTGAAGCGCATGCCTTGGGCGCAGAAGAATCCGTTGTTAAGGATGTTGAAATGGGAGAGTGTCGCGCCCTTGGGCAGGCCGGTCGTGCCGCTAGTGAATTGCACATTGATGGGATCATCAGGTTGCAACGCAACGGTGATCGACTCGAGTTCGGCGAGCACCTGAGGGGTCACCAAGTGCCCGAGGGACGCGAAGGTGCGCGCCGCGGCGACCGGCGACTCGGGCGCGATCGCCACTAGGTGTTCCAACGCCGGGCAGGCTGCCGTACTCACGGTATCGCCGGGTGAGCTCACCTCGAGCTCGGGCATCAGCTCGGAGAGCATCTGCGCGTAACTTGCTTCACGAAACCCTTCACCAAAAACTAAAGCTCGGCTATTGGTCTTGGTGAGCGCATGACGCAACTCGCTGGAGCGATAGGCGGGGTTAACGGTGACCAGCACCAATCCTGCCCGCGCCGCCGCCAGCTGAGTCAACACCCACTCCACGCAGTTGACGGACCATATGCCGATCCGATCACCCGGCGTGAGACCGAGCGCCAGCAGCGCGGCGGCGAGTCGCGTAACTGCCGTATCGAGCTCGCTGTAGGACATTCGCACATTCTGCTCGCAGACCACGAGCGCCTCACCCGTGGGCCAGCGTTCGGCGGATTCACGAAGCGCCATCCCGATGGTCTGATAGCGCAGGGGTTCCGGCCCCGTTCCGCACACGTAGCTGCTGCTCATCGAGTCCCCTGCGAATCGCCCCCTAGCTTACCGCCCGCTCGCGCGCCACGCCCGATCGCGCCACTCGCAGGGCGCCCGCCACGAGCGGACTCTGCACGAGGAGCGAAAAGACGACCACGCCGTAGACGATACACTGCACCGTATACCAGCCTTCGAACTCCAAAGGCAACGAGAGCACCAGGGCCACGGACACGGCACCCGGTGCGCCACACGCCACGATCGCCGGCACCTGGCGAAGCGGCACGCGTTCGGCACCGGGCAGCCAACGAAACAGCGGCAACAGCACACCCATCACCAACACGCGCGCGGCGGGCAGGAGCACGATGCCGACCAGCATAAGACGCCAGTGATCCTGGAACATCTGCACGTGAATCGTGATCCCGAGCAATAGGAAGGTGAAGCTCGAGGCGAGGCGAGACTTGTACTCCCACACGCCGAGCAGCAGCTGCGGATCGCACGCACCATGCCCCCTGCGCAACACCGATCTTGTCCCAAGGCCCAGGACGAGCAGCGACATCACGCCGGACACCATGACCACGGACTCGGCGATCAGATAGGTGATGTAAACCAGCACTAGTGTCGCGACCGTGCGGCCTATCGCCTCGCGCATGCGCGGCAGCACCACCCGCGCCACCGCGAGCCCAAGGGCGCCCACCGCCAAGCCTCCTGCTGCTGTGAACACGAGCGCCCCGGGAGCGTCGCTCAACATGGCCGTTTGCGCGTCGAGACCAACGGCGAGAATCACGGAGAACAAGACCACCGACATCGCGTCACTGAAGTTGCTCTCGCCTTCCACCAGCAAGCGCAAGCGCGGCGCCACATCGCCTTGGCCGAGGCGACCGACCACCGAGGTGGCGTCCGTTCCGGCGAGCAACACGCCGGCCATGGCCGCGGCCAGCCACCCGGCGCCCTCCAAGCCGTCCGTGGTGAGGTACAGGAAGGTGCCCACCACCGTAGCCACCCCAACCATGCCGGGACCTGCCAACAGGATCACGGCGCCGATGTTTCTACGCAGCAGCGCCGTGTCGAGGTGCAAGGCGCCCTCGAAGATCAGCACGGGCAGGAGGACAAAGATCACCACCTCGTGGAATTGGTTCCACCGGATCCCCGTGTCGTGCCCGCTCGCCACGACGATCTCCGATCCCACGAATCCGACCACCATGAGAACGACGTTTCGTCCCACGCCGATTCGCTCTAGCAGGGGGCTCAACAGCAACGCCACAGCCAACAGCGAGAGCAACAGCAAAAGGGTATAGTCGATGCTCAAGTTCTATCCTGCCGCTCAGCGCCACCTAGGCGCAACGATTAAATCCATTGGGTTTTCGCCGTGAATGACTCTGCCCTGCTCGATTCAATACCCGTGGCGATGGTGCAGGCACCACCGGTCTACCTCAATCTTGACGCCAGCACCGAGCGCGCCATCGATTACATCGAGCGTGCCGCCGCACAGGGTGCTTGGCTGACGGCATTTCCCGAAACCTGGCTCCCCGGCTACCCCGTCTGGCTCGACTATGCACCGAATGCGAGCCTCTGGGAGCACGGTCCCGCCAAAGCGCTCTTCGCCCACATGGTACGCGAGTGCCCCACGGTACCCGGACCCCATATCGACCAACTGCATCAGGCTGCCCGCCTCGCCGGCACTCACGTGGTCATAGGCATCCAGGAGCGCGATGGCGCCACCCTCTACAACACCATCGTGTACCTAAATGCCGATGGCGTTACACGAAGGATCCACCGCAAGCTCGTCCCCACCTACACGGAGCGCCTGGTGTGGGGTCGAGGCGATGGCAGCACACTGGGAGTGATGGGCACGGAGCGCGGCAACGTCGGCGCCCTCGTCTGCTGGGAGCACTGGATGCCCTTGGCGCGGGCGGCGATGCACGCGCAGCGCGAACGGGTGCACATCGCCCAGTGGCCTGGGGTGAAGGACCTTCATCAGTTGGCGAGCCGACACTACGCCTTTGAAGGTCAGTGCCACGTACTCGCGGTGGGCACGGTCCTCACGCGGAGGCAGGTGCTAGAGGGCTTCGACAGCTGTCCGCAGCGCGACCCGCAGGCCCGCACCCTGCTGAGCGACATCCCCGGGGATGACGATACGCTACTGCTGCCTGGTGCCAGCGCGGTGATCGCACCGGACAGCAGCTACGTGCTCGAACCGGCCGTTCCAACATCGGAGCTTTTGCTGGCAGATCTCGATCTACGCCAGGGCGTTGAGGGCTGGATGACCTTAGACACGGATGGCCATTACTCGCGACCGGATGTCTTCGAGCTCACGGTCAATCAGAAGGTGCTGCGGAACGTGCGCTTTCAGACGCCGCCGACGGCTCCGGAGCCGCCGCCCTAGGCGCAGGCGTCCGATGCTGGGGGAATGGCGAGGTCTGCACACCGGCCGGTTCGAACCAATTCAAGCGCTGGTGGAGAGTCACCACCGAACCGACGATGAGAAGTGCCGGGGAACGCGCCTCGGCCTGTTCCACCTTAGGCGCAAGATCCTGCAAGGTGCCCAGATGCACGCGCTGCGCTGCGGTTGTGCCCTGCTCCACCAGCGCAGCCGGTGTCTGCGGTGGGCGACCATGCTCAACGAGCCCATCGCATAGGGAAGCGAGACCGCCTAGGCCCATGTAGAAGACGAGGGTCTCATCGTGCGAGGCGGCCAGGCGAGACCAGTCGAGGGCAACACCTCCCTCCGCGCGATGGTGCGCCGTCCAGAAGCTGACCCCTTGCGCATGATCACGGTGCGTGAGGGGAATGCCGGCGTAGGCGCCACAGCCGCTTGCCGCCGTAATACCCGGCACCACGACGAATGGGACACGCTCATCGACCAGCCCTTCAATCTCCTCGCCGCCGCGGCCGAAGATGAACGGGTCCCCCCCCTTCAAGCGCGCCACGCGAAACCCGTCACGCGCATAGCGAACGAGCAGCGATGTTAGCTCGCGCTGACCGATAGTGTGATCGCCCTTGCGCTTGCCCACGTAGATCAAGCGCGCCTCGCGGCGGCACAGGCGCAAGACCGCCTCAGGCACTAGGCGATCGTAGAGCACTATCTCCGCTTGCTGCAGCAAACGCTGTGCCCGGAAGGTCAGCAGATCAGGGTCGCCGGGCCCGGCGCCGATGAGGTACACCTCGCCCATGGCGGCGCTGTCCCGAGCGTCCGGTGCAGCCATGGCTGCCTCCAAGGCTTGCTCGGCGCGCTCGAGCTGCCCTGATAGTGCCAGCTCCTTCACGGGGCCCTGCAAGATGCGCTCGACGAACCGTCGGCGTATGTCCACATCGGGAAAGCGCGCTTTCATCGTGCCACGAAAGCGAGCCATCAACGCCCCGAGGTTCGCCAAACCGGAGGGCAATGCCGACTCGAGCAGCGCACGCACCCAACGCGCGAGCACCGGCGAGGTTCCCCCGGTGGAGATGGCGATGGTGATCGGTGTGCGGTCGACGATCGCCGGCAAAATGAAGCTGCACAGCTTGGGCTGGTCGGCGACGTTCACGGGGATGCCCCGCGCCTCACAGGCCGCATGGACCGATTCATTGACCTGCTTGTCATCGGTAGCGGCGATGACCAGCTTCGCCCCTTCCACGTGAGCATCGGCAAACCGCTCACCAACGTGCTCCCAACGGTGCAGGGAGAGGGCCTCACTCATCGCCTCAGACACCTCCGGCGCCACCACGCGAATGCGTGCCCCTGCCTCGGCCACTAGCCGCGCCTTCGCCACCGCCACCTCGCCGGCGCCCACGATGAGCGCCCGCGCGTCGCGGAGCTTCAAAAATACCGGCAGGTACTCCATCGGTTGCGCGCTCAGTCCATATCGATCCAGACGGGCGCATGATCTGAGGCCGTCAAGCCGTTCTGCTTCTTGCGGTAATCGCGGTCGATCACCACATCGCGCACACGCGCCATCGCCGGTGCGGTCGCCAGCAGGGTGTCGATCCTCAGGCCCTGGCGACGATGGAATGCCCCGCCGCGGTAGTCCCACCAAGAGAACTCCTCGCCGTCGGGCTTGTGGGCTCGATAGGCGTCGACGTGACCGGTGTCCAGCAGGGCCTGAAAGCGAGCGCGCTCAGCCTCCGTGTGGAAGATGCGACCAGCGAACTGCGCTTCATTCCAGCTGTCTTGGGGGCCGGGGCAGATGTTGAAGTCGCCGCCGATCACTGCAGCCCGGGTTGGGGGGTGATACTCGGCGAGGTAATCGCGTAGGGAGTCGAACCACGCAAGCTTGCGCGGGAAGTCCTCGTGTTCCGTCGACTTGCCGTTGGGGCAGTACACGGTGGTGTAGCGCACGCCCTGCACATTCGCGCTCACGAGGCGGGCGCCGAAGTCCTCCTGCCCCACGAGGCCCTCCGCCACCGCTTCGATCGGATGACGAGAGAGGATCGCCACGCCATTCCAGCCTTTCTGCCCATGCACGAGGGCCGAGTAGCCCTCGGCTTCGAAGCTGAGGGCTGGGAACTGGTCTGGCGTGAGCTTAAGCTCCTGCAAGCCCACCACGTCCGGTTGCCGCTCGCGCAGCCACAACAGGACGAACTCTAGGCGCGAACGCAGGCCGTTCACGTTCCAGGTCGCTATACGCATCACATCCCTGATGTCAGTTGAAGTTGTCTCAGGCAGGACTGCGCGGTCGCGCGCGGTCGCTAATGGTCTCGTCAACGCCAGCTCTCACTAGCGCGAGCGCGTGGTCGGCCAACTCCTCGACCATCTCTGGGCGATTGTGGAGCTTCGACAGCATGAGTGTCCCCTGTACGAACGCGACGATGGCGCGCGCACCATCCGGCACGTCGATCTCCCGAATCGCGCCCGCCACCACCGCCTCGTCCAGCACTTGTTCGAGTAGTGCCGTCTGCTCGGCGAAGACCATCTCGAGCTTGCAGCGTACGGGCTCGCTGAGTGTGCTGAGTTCGGCGGCCAAGTTGCCGAAGCAACACCCTGGCGTGCGCCCACAGTCATCGCGCAGGGTAACCTGCGCTTGGGCGTGCATCATGACAAAGCGCCGAACGCGTGCGAGAGGCTCACAGGAGGGGTCCATCACCTCGCGGCGAAGCTGCTCGCGAAAAACGCTCCAGCGGTGCTCTAGGAGGGCCACCGTGAGCGCCTCCTTTGAGGGGAAGAAGTGGTAGAAGCTGCCCTTCTTCACGCCCGCGTGCTCGCACAGCTCCTGCACGCCCACGCTCTCGTAGCTGCGCGAGTGGATCAGCGCGACCGCGCTGTCGAGCAGGCGGTCGCGGGCATTGCTCGGCCGCCCCATAACGCAATCAGGCCAGCAGCGCGTCCAAGCCCTGCTCGTAGTCGGACTGCTTCTTGATGCCGACCATTGTGTCCTGCACCTTGCCGTCCTTGAACAGGATGACCGTGGGAATCGAGCGGACGTTGAACTTCATCGCCACCTGCTGGGCCTCGTCCACGTTGAGCTTGGCCACCTTGGCGCGCCCTTCGTAACTGCTCGAAAGCTGCTCGATGAGCGGCGTAAGCATCCGGCAGGGGCCGCACCATTCGGCCCAGAAGTCGACCAGCACGGGCACGTCGGAGTTGATGACTTCTTGCTCGAAGTTGCCGTCGTTGAGTTCGATCATGTTTTGCATTTCCTCTGGATAATCGTGCGCTTGCGCCATAACCCGGAGGCGGTGGCGCGGCACATTTGACCGGTCGTCTAGTTTGGGGACGCCAGCGTGTGTATTCAAGGGACTGGCGGGTTGTTACCGTCGGCGCGCCGAGCGCGACTCTGCGCCGGGGCTCGAGGCTACGGGCTTGCAGGGCCGTCGAAAGGGTCTTCCAACACGATGTTGTGGTCCCGCTCGGCTCCGGTGGACACCATCGCCACCGGCGTCTCGACCAGAGCCTCGATGCGCGCGAGGTATCGCCGCGCGTTAGCGGGAAGCCTCTCGAGTTCACTCACCCCCGCGGTGCTCGACTGCCAGCCGGGAAGTGTCTCGTAGATAGGCTCGCAGTCGCGCAGGCGCTCCGAGTCGTCGGGCGGTAGGTCGAGCACGTCACCGTCGAGGCGATATGCCGTGCACAGCTTCACTTCAGCGAGCTCGTCGAGCACGTCGAGCTTGGTCACGCACAGGCTATCCAAGCTCGAGGCGATCGCCGCGCGACGGGCGGCAACCACATCGAGCCAACCGCAGCGACGCCGCCGCCCGGTGGTGGCCCCGAACTCCACCCCGATGCGCCCAAGATACTCGCCAATATCATCGTCCAGCTCCGTGGGGAACGGCCCCGCACCGACGCGCGTGGTGTACGCCTTGAGTACGCCCAGCACGTAGTCGATCGAGCGTGGCCCCACGCCAGAGCCGATCGCGGCGTTAGCCGCAGTGGTATTTGAGGAGGTCACGTACGGGTAAGTGCCGTGATCGATGTCTAGCAGCGCGCCTTGTGCCCCCTCGTAGAGCACGTTGCGCGAGGCGCGGTGGAGCTGGTCGAGCTCACGCCCTACATCACAGCGAAGTCGATCCAAGCGCTCGCGGCGCCCAAGCATAGCCTCAGCGGTGGCCTCCACGTCGATCGCCGCCTCAGAGAAATAGTGAGTGAGGACGAAGTTGTGGTAGTCCATCAACTCCTCGAGGCGCTGGCGGAAACGCGATTCATCGCACAGATCGCTGACGCGCACGCCCCGGCGGGCCACCTTGTCCTCGTAGGTCGGCCCGATACCCCGCCCCGTGGTGCCGATCGCCCGCGCACCGCGCTTCGCCTCCCGCGCCAGATCCAGCGCCACGTGCGAGGGCAGGATCAGATGACAGCCGGCGCTAATCCCAAGCCGGGCCTCTACGTCACACCCACGCGCGGCGAGCATTTCCACTTCTTCAAAGAGGGCGTCCAGCGATACCACCACGCCGCTGCCGATGAGGCAGCGCACGCCGTCGCGAAGCACGCCAGAGGGGATCAGGTGCAGGACCGTCGTCTCACCGCCGATCACCAACGTATGACCGGCGTTGTGGCCTCCCTGAAAGCGCACGACTGCGTTGGCCCGCTGGGTCAGCAGGTCCACGATCTTGCCCTTTCCCTCGTCGCCCCATTGGGCGCCGATCACCACGACGCTACGGCTCATCAGCCATTCCCTTCACGGATCGTCAGCTACGAATCAACAGTCAATGACGTGCAAGGTACAGCACCACGAGGCCAGCAGCCATCGACGCCACCCCGAGCAGGCGTACGCGGGAGTTATCGAGCGTGAGCAGCAGTGCCAGGGCGCGCCGGATGCTGTTGGGGTTCGCGAAGGGCACTAGGCCCTCGATGATCAGGCACAGCCCCAAGGCTGCAAGCAGATCGGACCAATCCAGTCCCATGGATGACCTAGCGCATCGCGCGCAGAGGCGGCCGCGGCAAGCAAGCCGCGGCCCAGCGCTCAGCGATCGTCCTGCTCGCCCGCCGCGTCGGCCACGGCTCGCAACTCGGGCTGGACCGGCTCGGCGTCATTGAGGTAGCGGAAGAAGTCGCTCTCAGGCTGCAGCACGAGCACATCGCCCTGCACGCCAATCGACTTGCGATACGCCTCCATGCTGCGGTGAAAGGAGTAAAACTCCCGATCCTGGTTGTAGGCTTGGGCGTAGATCTCCGCCGAGCGAGCGTCGCCTTCACCGCGAATGGTCTGCGACTCGCGACGGGCCTCCGCCAGGATGACCTCCCGATCGCGATCCGCCTCCGAGCGGATCACCTCAGAGGTTTCCGCCCCCTCGGCACGCAGCTGCTTGGCCACACGGTTTCGCTCCTGGCGCATGCGGGCAAACACCGAGTCACTGACTTCGTCCGGCAGATCGAGCTTCTTCACTCGCACGTCCACGATGGACACGCCAAGTTCGCTCGCCGTCGTCGACGCCTTAGCGATCATCGCCTGCTGCAGATCTGAGCGTTCGGCGGTCACCGCCTCCTGTAGGGTCCGCTTGGCGAACTCGGCGCGGATACCGTCCTTGATGATTTCGAGCAAGCGCGCTTCCGCAAGGTCACGGCGCCCCGCCGTGGAGCGGTAGTACTGAGAAGGATCAGTGATGCGCCACTTGACGAACATGTTCACTCGAAGGTTCTTTTTCTCGTTGGTGAGAAACTCTTCGGGCTGCGTGTTAATGGTGAGGATACGTCGGTCGAACTTGAGCACGTTGTTCACTACCGGCCACTTAACGTGCAGACCCGACACGTAGTCGTATTTGACGATCTCACCGAAGCGAAGCTTCACCGCGTACTCGCGCTCGTCCACTGTGAACAGCGCCATGGAGCCTACGAAGAGCAGGCCAATGAGCGCGATGACGCCGAAGTTACGTAAGGGATTCATGCTCAGTTACCTCGCTGGCGGCGCGTATCGCGCGTACGCCGCGACGATGGACTATCGCTACTGGACCGCGGCGTGGAGGCTACCGACGGCAAGCGCAGACTACTGCTGCCCTCGTCGGCCAGCGGTCGCGTGTTGCGTTGGAGCAGGCGATCGAGGGGCAGGTACAACAAGTTCCCAGAGTCGTCCGAGTCGAGGATTACCTTGCTCGAGTTGCCGTAGACGTTTTCGATGGTCTCAAGGTACAAGCGCTCGCGAGTTACCTCTGGTGCCTTCTGGTACTCCTCCAAAAGGGCCAAAAAACGAGCCGTATCACCTTGGGCATCCGCGGTCACACGTTGGCGATACGCCTCGGCCTCGGCCACGACGCGCGCGGCCGCACCGCGAGCACGGGGAACCACATCGTTTCGGTAGGCTTCTGCTTCGAGCGCCAGGCGGTCCTTGTCCTCTCGTGCCTTGATCGCATCCTGGACGGCCGTCTGAACCTCCGTCGGGAAGTTGGCGTCCTGCAGGTTGACGGAGGTCACCTCGATGCCCGTGCCGTAGTTGTCGAGGCTGACCTGAATCAGTTCCTTTGTGAGCGTGGCCACCTCGGCGCGACCTTCGCGCAGGATGTAGTCGAGCTGGTTGGCGCCGACGATCTCTCGGATCGCGCTCTCGGACACTTCCTGAAGGGTCAGCACGGGATCGCGAACATTAAAGAGCACGGCTTTTGGATCTGATAGGCGGTACTGAACCGCAAGATCCAACTGCACGATGTTCTCATCGGCCGTCAGCATGCGCGTGTTGTAGGGGAAGCGCTCGATGTTGGTGACGTTGACTCGCAGCACGTCGTCAACGGGCCAAGGCACGCGCCACTGCAAGCCCGGTGCGGCCGTGCGGTGGTACTTGCCAAAACGTAGGACCACACCGCGCTCGGGCTCGTCCACCTTGTAGAAGCCGGAGAAGCCCCAGACCACGACGGCGATGACCGCCATGACGAGCAACCCGATGCGGCCGATATCGTCGCCGCCACTATTGCCACCGCCGCCGCCACCGCCGAGCGCCCCGCTTAGGCGACGCCCGTACTTGCGGATCAGCGCGTCAAGATCAGGTGGCCCCTGATTGCCTGAGCCGTTGCGGTCCCAGGGGTTCTTGTTGTTACCCCCAGACTCATTCCACGCCATGTTCGCTAACCTCTTGCCTCGTCGCTTCAGCCGGCGGCACCGGTCTCGATGCCCTGACCTCGTTTCTCGCTAGTGCTGTGGAGACGGGTGACTCAGCCGGCTCCTGCAGCAGATCTATTTCGCAGCCCTCATCGTGGCAAAGCTTGTCCAGCGTGCGCTTGGCCACGCTGACTCGCAGCAGCCAGCCGCTTTCGCTCACCTGTTCGCCGATCACGGCGTCGTGCTCGAACAGGCGCGCGCGCAGTCGTGCCTGCGCGAACGGCAGCTTCACCTGTGCTTCCACCCAGGGTGGGCGCAAGGCGACTGCGATCGTCTCGCGCAACAGGTCCAACCCCGCGCCCGTGACCGCACTTACCCAGATGCGCCAAACGCGACCAGCGTCGTCCCGATCCACCCGTACGGCGGCGCCGGCTAGGTCGATCTTGTTCATCACTAGCAGGCGCGGTACCTCGTCGGCGCCGATACTGTTCAACACCGCGTTCACCTGCGCTTCGCGCTCCGCGTGCTGCTCGTCGCTTGCGTCGATCACGTGCAGCAGCAAGGACGCCTCCTGGGTCTCCTGCAGGGTCGCGTGAAAGGCGGCCACAAGTTCGTGCGGTAGATCACGAATAAAGCCCACCGTATCAGCCAAGACCGCATCGTCTGCATGCGGCAACTCAAGCCGACGCAGCGTGGGATCCAACGTCGCGAAAAGCTGGTCGCGTGCGTACGCATCCGACTGCGTCAGCGAATTGAACAAGGTCGACTTGCCGGCATTCGTGTAACCGACCAGCGAAACCGTAGGCACCGCAGCGCGCTGGCGCGCCGAGCGCCCCTGCGCCCGCTGCGACCGGACCTTTTCTAGGCGGCTGCGCAGCTGGCGGATCCGCGCGCCCAGCAGACGCCGGTCGGTCTCCAACTGTGTTTCGCCAGGTCCGCGCAAACCGATGCCACCCTTCTGCCGCTCGAGGTGGGTCCACCCCCGCACGAGGCGCGTCGACAGGTGGCGCAGCTGAGCGAGTTCGACCTGCAACTTGCCCTCGTGGCTTCGCGCTCGCTGGGCAAAGATGTCCAAAATCAACCCGCTACGGTCGAGCACGCGGCAAGCCAGGGAGCGCTCCAGATTGCGCTCCTGACTCGGCGACAGGGCGTGGTCGATCAGCACGAGATCAGCATGCTGCTGGCGCACCAGATCTCCCAGCTGCTCGAGCTTGCCGCTGCCGATCAGGTGACGCGGCTCGGGACCGGCACGGCCAACGGCAAGAGCGCCGACGGCATCCACACCAGCCGAAGCAGCCAGCTCTTCGAACTCTTGGACCTGGTCATCCGCGAGCGGAGCGCCAAAACTCACGTGCACCAAAATCGCCCGTTCGCCACCATCGGGGCGATCGAGGGCCGAGCCTCGGCCATCATCCTCTTCGCGCTTGAGCGCGGCGTCGGAGATCGGCGTAACGTACCTCGCGGCATCGCTACCCGCCGTTTCGCCGGGCGAGCCGGGGTCGGCACTGACGGCAGATGGACGCTTAGGAAGATTGTTGATGGGAGCTTATTCCTCGCCTTCCTTAGCGCTCTCATCAGCGCTAGGCAGACGCACGTTGCGCTGGGGGACGACGGTGGAGATCGCGTGCTTGTACACCATCTGATTCACCGTGTTCCGCAGCAGCACCACGAACTGATCGAAAGAGTCGATATGACCTTGCAGCTTGATGCCGTTTACCAAGTAGATTGAGACGGGCACGTTTTCCCGCCGCAGGGTGTTGAGAAACGGATCTTGTAGGGTTTGGCCTCTGGGCATGATTTAGTTCACATGGAATTTGTTGTTTGAATGCCGCGGGTGTGCCAGACGTGGTGGCGCCCGCGCGGTCGCTTGTGGCCTCACCCCGCGTGAGTCCGGGGTGGGTGAGAAGGCCCTAGCGATCAGACCTGGTGCTCCTCCAGGGCCGATTCCACCTTCTCCATCAACGAAGTGTAGCGGCTCGGGGAGTCGCTATCCAGCCAACAAATGGCAGAATCAGCCCGCAGCCACGTGAGTTGACGTTTCGCCAGTTGGCGCGTGGCCTGTACGGCTGCCTCCCCCGCTTGTGCGGCACTGTGTTCGCCCTTCAGGTGACGCCAGTACTGGCGATAATTCACCGAACGCATCGACGGCATACGCTCATTGAGGTCGCCGCGGGCGAATAGTTCCGCGACTTCCTCCACCAAACCTGCCGCCAGCATCTGAGCCAAGCGCTGCTCGATCCGCTCGTGGAGGGTCGCTCGATCGGCAGGCATAACGGCGTACTTTAGGTACGTGTACGCCCTTGAGGGCGCCTCGGTGGCATCCTGCAGCACGCTGAGAGGCGTCCCAGTAAGGTGCCAGACCTCGAGGGCACGCTGGATCCGTTGCGCATCGTTCGGGTGAATCCTGGCCGCAGCCGCCGGGTCCACGCCGGCCAACTCCCTGTGCAGGGCAGGCCAACCCTCAGTCAGCGCCTGCGCGTCTAGCCTAGCCCGCATCTCGCCATCCGCCGTAGGCAGGGGCGCCAGTCCGCGCTGGAGGGCCTTCAGGTACAGCGCCGTACCGCCGATGAGCAGCGGCACCCGGCCCACCCGACGGCTCCGCTCCATGGCGCCCAGAGCATCCTCCACAAAGCGCCCCGCCGAATAGGCCTGCGCCGGGTCACAGATGTCCACCAAGGCGTGGGGTACCCGCGCCAGCACTTCAGGATCGGGCTTGGCCGTGCCGATGTCCATGCCACGGTAGATCATCGCTGAGTCGACGCTGATCACATCGAATGGGCCGCGCTCAGCGAGGTGGATCGCGAGCGCCGTCTTACCGGCCGCGGTGGGCCCGGTCAGCACGACCGCGGGCCAAGCCCCGGTGGACGTCGCTTGGCCCCTACCCGCGGTCCGCAGATCGTTCACGAGCCCGCTAGCGACCGCGTAGGAACAGTCGATCGAGGTCGCTCATGCCCAGTTGTGCCCAGGTGGGACGACCGTGGTTGCACTGATCCGCTCGCTCCGTCCGCTCCATGTCGCGCAGCAGCTGGTTCATCTCCTCGCGGGTGAGTTTGCGGTTCGCGCGGACGCTGCCGTGGCAGGCCATGGTCGCCAGCAACTCGTCTACTGCCTGTTGGATCCGATTGCTGGCGCCGTGCTCCAGCAAATCGGCGAGGACATCGCGTACGAGCTGCTCAACGTCTGCGTGCGCCAGCAGGGCGGGCACCTCGCGGATCAGCAGGGACTGCGGCCCCTGACGCGTGAGGGCGAGCCCCAGGCGCGACAGCTCATCGGTCGCCGCCTCCGCCGCGTCAGCCTCGCGCGAAGAGACCGCCAGACGCACGGGCATCAGTAGAGGCTGCGCGGTCACCCGGCCACCTTCCCAAGCTACCTTCATGCGCTCGTAGACGATGCGCTCATGCGCCGCGTGCATATCCACGACCACCAGGCCGTGCTTGTTCTCGGCCAACAGGTAGACTCCGTGCACCTGTGCCAGGGCTTGCCCTAAGGGCGCGTCGTCATCCGCCGCTGGCCGCACCGGCGCTTCGGCTACTGCAGAGGTAGTTGCACCGCCCAGGTCAGGCGCGGTCGCGGCCGGCGCGCCGTAGAGCGAACGCCAGGCCTCCAGGCGCGAGCGCGTATCTCCTAGCGACATCCGCTGCTGTGTGCCCGCACCGCGATTGATTGCAGCGTGTGGCGGCGCCTCGTCCGACGCCAGCCCTCGTTGACCTATCGCGTCCGGCGTGACGCCCTGGTCGAGTTCGGTGGGCGCTGCCCCGCTATGCGCGCCCGGGTGCGTTTGCGCCAGCACGTGCTCGATTGTGCGCCCAACGAATCCATGCACAGCCCCGCTGTCGCGAAAGCGCACTTCGAACTTCGCCGGGTGAGCGTTCACGTCAACTCGCGAAGGGGCCATCGTCAGAAACAACACATACGCCGGGTGACGGCCGTGGAACAGCACGTCCCGATAGCCGTGGCGAACGGCGTGGTTGAGCAGCTTGTCCCGCACCATTCGACCGTTGACGTAGCAGTACTGCATGTCCGCCTGGCTTCGACTGAAGGTCGGCTGGGCGATCCACCCCCGTAGGCCGAGCGACTCCCCTTCCCGCTCTACGTAAAGGGCGTGCTCGAGGAAGGCGTTACCACACACAGCCGCAACCCGCGCTTCCTGTTGCTCGCGATCGTGCGCGGGCGCGAGGTCCAGCACGCGCTTGCCGTTGTGCGTGAGGGCGAAGGCCACATCGAAGCGAGAGAGGGCAACCCGTCGAAACAGACCCTCCGCGTGAGCGTACTCCGTGCGCTCCGTGCGCAGGAACCGGCGCCGGGCCGGGGTGTTGTAGAACAGGTCGCGCACATCCACGGTGGTTCCCTTGGGGTGTGCCGCCGGGGCCAACTCGGCGCCCTCTTCGCTGGCGGCCGCTAACGTGTGCGCCGCTCCATCACCCGTGCAGGAGGTCAGGGTCGTACGACTGACCGACGCGATCGAGGGTAGGGCCTCGCCACGAAAGCCCATGGTGGCTACCTGCTCCAGGTCGTCGAGGTTGAAGATCTTACTGGTGGCGTGTCGGGAGAGCGCCAAGGCCATCTCCTCGGCGGCGATGCCAGCGCCATCATCGCGCACGGTACATCGGCCGATGCCGCCCCTCTCGAGGGTGACGTCGACGCGCCTGGCCCCCGCATCCAAGGCGTTCTCGAGTAACTCCTTGAGCACAGAGGCTGGTCGCTCGATCACCACGCCAGCGGCGATCTGATCGATAAGTTGGTCGGGTAGTAGGCGAATGGGCATAGGGGCCTAGGGTAGCGCAATCGCCCCCGCTCGCTGCGCCCTACTGGCCGCCGCTACCGCCTGGGATAGTCAAGACCTGGCCGATACGCAGGCGATCGGTGGCGAGATCATTCACGGCACGCAGGCGCGGCACGGTCACGTCAAAGCGCGAGGCGATGGCCGAGAGCGTGTCGCCGCGGCTGATGGTGTAGGTGCGCGGGCTCACCGGTGCTTGCGCAGCTAGGCGCGCCACGAGCGTGCCGGGGATGGACTGCTCGTAGAAGTAGGATCGCACGCCCCGCAGAACCGCCGCCGCGAGCCGACGCTGAGCCGCCGGATCGCGTAGCGTACGCTCCTCGCTGGGGTTCGAGATGTAGGCTGTCTCCACCAGCAAGGAGGGAATGTCTGGAGACTTCAGGACGATGAACCCACCTTGCTGCACCGTGCGCTTGCGGACGTGAACCACGCCGTCGAGTTCGCCGAGCAGGTGCTTGCCCGCCTGCAGGCTGGCGCTGATGGTAGCCGATTGGGACAGGTCGAGGAGCACCGACGCTAGCACGTCGTCCTTATCGTTGAGCTCCACCCCGCCTATCAAATCCGCTGCATTCTCTCGCTCGGCCAGCCAACGCGCCGCCTCGCTACTCGCCCCGCTAGCAGAAAGAGCGTAGACCGTTGCGCCACGGGCCCGCGCATCGCGGAAAGCATCGGCATGGATGGACACGAAAATGTCCGCTCGCGCCTTACGCGCCCGGTCCATCCGGCCGCGCAGGCTCACGAAGTAGTCACCGTCGCGGATCAGCACCGGGCGCATGCCTGGTTCACGCTCGACCAGGGCTGCGAGGGCGCGAGCGATGCCGAGCACCACGTCCTTCTCCCGCGTGCCGCCGGGACCGGACGCGCCGGGATCCTCCCCGCCGTGTCCCGCATCGATGGCGATCACTAGATCGCGCTCGCCCTGGCTGGACGCCGTCTTGACCACGGTCTCGCCGCGAGACTGAAGTCCCAAGTCGACCACCAGGCGATGGCCGTACACGTCATTAGGCGCCACACTGAAGGAGTTCGGATGTACCGACTGATTCACGTCCAGCACGATCCTAAGATCTCCATTAGGTCGCTGGCCGTGGCGGATCCCGCTCACCACGCCGCCGGTCGGCGGCGACTGCTGATGCCCGGACCAACGCCCTGCATGCACGTCGATCACCACGCGTTCTGGGCCATGCAGTACGAACAGTCGATGGGTAGACGCGCGATCCAGATCGAGGACGACGCGCGTGTTGTCCGGCCCTGCCCAAAGGCGCACGCCCTCCACGTCCACATCGGCGGCTTGCGCACACGTCGCAACCAGCGTGAGGCACAGCGCAAAGAGCTGGTATCCAGGGCCGACGATGGAATGGGTGGAGCGGTGCATGGGGTCGGGCGCACTAGCAACTGTTGATGGTTACCCCTAAAGGCTATCGCAGTGGGCGCGCGCCTGACAAGCATTTTGTCATGAAAATTAGCAAGATGAGGGCTCAACCTCAGAGACTTGTTGAGCCGCCAGCGCCCCGCTCTACCCACGCCAGCCAGGCCTCGCCAAGGCGGGAAGGCGCCGCTGCCTGGACCCAGCGCTCAGCGGCGTTTGCCCCGTGGGACAGGCCCAGCTGAAGGTCCGCCCCCTCAAACACCGCCGGCACCCGCTCAGCCCACTCCACCAGCGTGAGCTGGCTCTGCCCAGCATCATCAAAATACCCAATGAATTCAAGCTCCTCTGGATCTGCCAGGCGGTATAGATCCAGGTGGCGTAGGGCCGTTCCGTCCTCTAGCCGATAGGGCTCAACCAGCGTGTAGGTAGGACTTCGAATCGTTCCCTGAACGCCGAGTGCCCGGAGCAAGGCACGTGCGAGGGCGCTCTTGCCTGCCCCGAGTGGCCCGCTCAGGGTCAGCAGCAGGCGCTGGTCCGCTGCCCTTTCACGGACGAAAGCAGCGAGCCTCTGGCCGAGCGCCTGCGTGGCGGCCTCGCTACCTAAGCGCCACGCTACCTCACGCACCGTCGACCCCACGACCGTTCAGGCAGTCCCGTACCAACGGAGGGAGCTCACCCGCCAGCAAGCCGCGCTGCCCACCCTGTCGATCCACCGCAAGATCGCCGGCTGTAGCGTGGGCGAGCACTCCCAGACAAGCGCTGACCATAGGCTCCCTCGCGTACGCCTGCGCCATGAGCGCCCCGATCACACCGCTCAGCACATCGCCCATCCCGGCGACGGCCATCCCTGGATTCCCGCGATCGCACACGTGCGGTAGCCAACCGGGCGCTCCGACCAAAGAACCAGCACCCTTCAGTACAACCACAGCCCCGAAGCGCTCCACCAGGCCGGCGTGGGCACCGAGACGATCCAATTGCACGGCGCGGGCATCGCGATCGCCGAGCAGACGCCCGGCCTCCCCTGGGTGGGGCGTAAGTACCACGGGCTGCGCCGAGGGGCGATCGCGCAGGCGCCTACGCCATTTCATCGGATCTCTCGCGAGCAGGTTAAGCCCATCCGCATCTAGCAGCAGCGGCAGATCGCTGTGGAGGACGGACTCCAACAGCTCAATCGCCCACGACCCCTGGCCGAGACCAGGCCCGGCCACCACAACACTGGCCCGCTCGAGTAGTGGCGCGAGCATCGAGGCGGCACGCACGCCGTGGACCATCAGCTCTGGACGCCCGAGATTGAGCACGCTGGCGTGAGCCTCGTCAGTGGCAACGGTGACTAGACCGGCCCCGGCATACAACGCCGCCTCCCCAGCCAGGCGAGCAGCCCCTGCCATGCCAGCAGCACCGCCGAGCACGAGTACGTGGCCGTGATTTCCCTTGTGCGCGACGACCCGGCGTGGCGCGGCAAACGCCGCCTCCAGCAAGCTACACGGCAGCAGGTGGGCGACGGGGCATGGCGCCGGATCGGGCAGCATCGCGTCGATCCCCAGCCGCTCCAGGCGTAGCGCGCCCACGTAGTCTGGCGCCAGACTGAGGTAGTGGCCGACCTTGCGCTCGACAAAGGTCACCGTAAGAGCTGCTCGGACAGCGATCCCCAGAACGGCGCCGGTGTCGCTGCAGACACCGCTAGGGCAGTCCAGCGCCAGGACCGGTCGTCCGCTCGCATTGACGGCACTTATCACGCCGGCCAAATGCCCTTCAATCGGTCGCGACAGGCCCGTCCCGAACATGCCGTCGACGACCACATCGACCGCCGTGAACTGCGACTCGCCGAAAGCCTGTTCATGCCATCGCTCGACGCTTACCGACACGGCCCTAAGGTCCGCATGAGCGCGCGCAGCGTCGCCACGCAGCTGCGCCGGATCAGCGAACAAAACGACACGCGGCTGCAACCCGACGGCGGCCGCCAGGCGGGCCAGCACCAGCCCGTCCCCGCCGTTGTTGCCACGCCCGCAGAGCACTAGCAGGCGCCGGGCGTCGGGCCAGCGCTCGCGAAGACGTTCGAGCGCACCCGCAGCTGCCCGCACCATCAGCGCGTAACCCGTGCCCCCCGCATCGATCGCAGCGCGATCACGAGCACGCACCTGCGCGGCACGGTACAGGCCGTCTGCGCCGGAGAGAGATCTGCCTTGCGTGTTCACCACTTCAGTATACTTGGCCGCACTGCGGCGACTGAGCCAGCCGTCCGGCGCCCCTAGGAACCCAGGTGCATGAATCTTCGCGCACTCGAACAGAACCTGCACGACTGGGCCCAAGAGTTAGGATTCCAACAGCTCGGTATCAGCGACATCGACCTCCAGCAGCACGAGAAACTCCTCGAGCGCTGGCTTGCCCTCGAGCGCCACGGCGAGATGGGCTGGATGGCACGCCACGGCAGGCGACGCTCGCGTCCCGCCGCCCTGATTCCCGGCACCTGCTCAGTGGTCTCCGTACGGATGGACTACTTTCCGCCCCGCGCTGCCAACGCCGAACAGGTGCTCCAGTCCCCTAGCCTGGCCTACATCTCGCGCTACGCCCTCGGTCGCGACTACCACAAGCTCCTGCGCAAGCGCCTGCAAGCACTGGCCAATCGCATGCGGGATGAGGTCGGCGATTTTGGCTACCGGGTGTTCGTCGATAGCGCGCCCGTGCTCGAGAAAGCCCTAGCCCACAAAGCGGGACTCGGTTGGATCGGTAAGCACACGAACGTATTGAACAAAAGAGCGGGCAGCTGGTTTTTCCTTGGCGAGATATACACCGACCTCCCGCTCTCGCCGACGGCCATCGTGGCGCCGACCAACCACTGCGGCACCTGCACCGCCTGTATGGATGTCTGTCCGACGCGGGCGATCGTCGCACCCTACGAGCTCGATGCACGCCTTTGCATCTCTTACCTCACGATCGAATTGGCTGGACCGATCCCCGTCCACCTAAGACCGCTGATCGGTAACCGAGTATACGGCTGCGATGACTGCCAGCTGTTCTGCCCCTGGAACAAGTTCGCCCAAGCGACCGCTGAGGACGATTTCAGCCCTCGCCACCGCCTTGACGAGGCGACTCTAATCGAGTTGTTCAGCTGGACTGACGAACAGTTCCTCGAGCGCACGGCCGGCAGCCCGATCCGACGCATCGGCTATGAACGCTGGCTCCGCAACCTAGCGGTGGCCCTTGGCAACGCACCGACCACTTCAGCCATTGTGCAGTGCCTCGAAGCGCGACTCCCCGATCTGCCTGAGTTGCCCGCCGAACATGCGCGCTGGGCTCTGGCACAGCATAATCGCGGTAAAGCCCCTACCCCAGCACACGCCCCCTAGGTGCGTTCGCACGGGTCCCGACGCCGCGGAGCCCAACGCCCCCTATGAGCCAGCACGCAAGTCTGTTTAACTTCTTGAGTTAGAGTCTCGTTGGAAACCGGATGCCAACCGCCGATCTACCCGCCACGCCGACGCGAGAGAGCCTGCAAGGATTGCAGCTGTTTCGCGGGGTCGATGTCAGCGCTGTCGAGGGCTACCTCGACGCGTGTGCCGTTCGTCGCCTGGGCGCAGGGGAGGTGCTGCTCAGTCCGGACGAGGAGAACTATCATCTGTTCGCCCTGGTCGAAGGCGGCCTGCATGTGCGACTCAAGCGCGATGCCAAGGAGCCACTCGAAAACGTCGTCTCGGGCGCCTGCGTCGGGGAGATGTCCTTCGTCGACGGCGAGCGCCCATCGGCGTACGTGGTGGCCACGGGCCCATCACTAGTCCTCGAGATCCCCCACGAGACCCTCTGGGCGATGTGCAATTCGGCTCCCGTGATCGCGCGTAACCTCTTGGCGTTACTCGCCAAGCGCGTGCGCAACAGCAATCGCATCATCCTCGATGGGGAAGGCATGCTGCGCGAGGTCGAACGCAACGCGATGACCGATGCGCTCACGGAACTGAACAACCGCCACTGGCTGGAGGAGATGTTCCCGCGCAAGCTCGCACGCTGCGCGCGCGACGGGTCGCCTACCTGCCTGATCATGCTCGACATCGATCAGTTCAAGCCCTACAACGATCGCCTCGGGCACCTCGCCGGAGATCGCGCATTATGCCAAGTGGCGTCGGTCTTGCGCACGCAGATTCGGCCCAACGATATGGTGGCACGCTACGGTGGAGACGAGTTCGTGATCATGCTGCCCGACACCAACCTGGAGTCGGCCCTGACCACCGCCGAGCGAATTCGCCGCGGCATTTCCCGCGCTTCGATGATGCACCCGGACCGCACGCGCATCACCGTATCCTTGGGGGTCGCCGAATACGGCCCCGACGACACACTGAAGTCACTCATTAACAAGGCCGACTTCGCCCTGTATCGGGCGAAGCTTGCAGGGCGCGATTGCGTCGCGCAGTAGCGCAGCCCTAGCCGGCAGGGCTCAGCCGCAGCTGGAGGTTGTCGATCAGGCGTGCGCGCCCAAGCCACGCGGCCCCGAGCACGGCCAGCTCGACCTCCCCCCGAGCGGCGGGCGGTTGCAGATCAATACCGCGCCGTATGGATACGTAGTCCGGACGCAGGCCCGCGTCGCGCAGGGCTTGCGTGGCTCGCGCCTCTATGGCCGCGTAGGCACGGTCTCCTGCCTCCAAGGCCTGGCGTGCCCCGACCAGCGTTTGGTAGAGCACTGGGGCCAGCGCGCGCTCCTGCGTGGTCAGGTAGCGATTGCGCGAACTCATCGCCAGGCCGTCGCTCTCCCGGGCCGTCGGCGCCGGCAGCACCCGGGTGGGGATGTAGAGGTCAGCCACCAGGCGCTGGATAATACGCAGCTGCTGCAGATCCTTCTCGCCAAACACGGCCACATCCGGCTGCACCATATTCAGCAGCTTGCAAACCACCGTGGCCACGCCGACGAAATGCCCCGGACGATGTTCCCCGCAGAGCATCTCCGTGAGGCCCGGCAGATCGATGCGGGTGGCCAGAGACTGGCCGAGGGGATAGATCTCCTCGTCACGGGGAAAGAACAGTAGATCGCACGAGGCGCCGGCGAGCATGGCGCGGTCCGCCTCCAGGGTGCGCGGGTAGCCGTCGAAGTCTTCACCGCCGCCAAACTGCAGGGGATTGACGTAGACACTGGCGACGAGGCTATCAGCGTTAGCGCGGGCCCGCTCGATCAGCGTCATGTGCCCGTCGTGAAGGTTGCCCATGGTCGGCACGAAGGCGATGCGCTCACCACGCGCGCGCCAGCGGTGGAGGCGCTCACGCAGGGCCGCCACCGTGTTCACCTCATGCATCAACTCACCTTCGTGCCCGCCGCCAAGCGCTCATTCAAAGCAATGCTCTTGCGCTGGGTAACGACCGGACCGCACGGCATCGACGTAGGCCGCCAATGCGTCTGGGATGCTCGCGGCGCCTGCCATAAAGTTCTGCGTAAAGCGCGGCTTGCGACCTGGCGTGATATCGAGGATGTCGTAGAGCACTAGGATCTGCCCGTCCACGTCTGGGCCAGCGCCAATGCCGATCACCGGCACTCCCAGCGCCTTGGTGATCCTGTCCCCTAGCGCGCTTGGCACACACTCAAGCAACACCATATCCGCGCCCGCATTCTGCAGGGCCAGCGCATCATCGACCATGGCCTGTCCCGTATCCTGCTCTCGGCCCTGGACACGAAAGCCCCCGATCTTATGCACGGACTGGGGACGGAGGCCGAGGTGGGCGCAGACCGGGATGTCGCGCGATGCCAGGTGCTCTACCACCTCGAGCTGCCTAGCGTTACCCTCGAGCTTCACCATCTGTGCGCCGCCCAACTGCATTAGGCGAATCGCGTTCTCCAACGCCACATCGGGCGAGGTGTAGCTCATAAACGGCATGTCAACCATGAGGAAAGCGCGATGCAAACCGCGCGCGACAGCCTTCGAGTGATAGATGATATCGTCAACGGTAACAGGCACCGTGCTGTCATGGCCCTGTACGACCATACCGAGGCTATCGCCTACCAACACGACGTCGACGCCCGCACCATCGACTCGCGCCGCGAAGCTGGCGTCGTAGGCCGTTAGAGAACTGAACTTCTCGCCCTTGCGCTTGAAGTCGCGCAGGGTGGAGAGGGTGACCGGCGGCCGTTCCTTGGCTTCGGGTTGCAGGTGCGTGTACACGGGTTTGCGTTCCCCAAGTGGTGGAGCACCGGGAGGGCGCTCAGCGTTGAGTTGAGTATCCGAATTCGATCGCGGGAATACCAGCCGGCCCGGCTCAGCGCGAACGGAACAGAGAGGGTTGACCGGAATTGAGGTAGTGGCGCCCGTGACGGATGCGCCCTATCGCCTCCAACACGGCTTGCAGATCCTCCTCGCGCGCCTGCACGTCTAGGCGCTCGTTGTTGATGATCAGCAATGCGCCTGCATCGTAGAAGTGGAAATAGCGTGAGTAGGCATCGCCTAAACGTTCGAGATAGCGACGCTCGATACGCTGCTCACAGGCGATGCCGCGACGAGCGATCCGCTCGAGCAGCACGTCAGGGCCGGCCTGCAGGTAGATGACCAGGTCGGGCACCGGTGCGTCCATCGCCAGCCGCTCGTAAAGCTGCTCGTACAGGGAGTACTCGTCGTCATCGAGGGTAAGGCGGGCAAACAGGCGGTCCTTATCCAGCATGAAGTCAGCCACCCTCACGGGCGCGAACATATCCGCTTGACGCAGCTGCTGAGCCTGGCGCGAGCGTTGCAGTAGAAAAGTGAGCTGTGTGGGCAGCGCCGCCGTACGTGGTTCGCGGTAGAAGCGTTCAAGGAAGGGGTTGGCGTGCGGCTCCTCGAGGACCAGCTCCCCGCCCAGGCGCTCCGCCAGCGCACGGGCCAAGGTGCTCTTGCCGACACCGATCGGGCCCTCCACAGCCAGGTAGCGCAGCTCAGTCGCCATCGCACTCGAGCGGCGCGATATCGCGGCAATCGACGGCTTGCAGCAAGCCGCTGATTGGCCCAAGGCCGGGCACGGAGAGGGCCGGTGCCACCTGCGCAAGCGGGGCGAGCACGAAGGCACGCTCGGCGATCCCCGGATGGGGAACGATCAGGTTGCCGCCTTCGTGACGCTCCTGGGCGTACACGAGCAGATCCAAATCCAACGTCCGTGGCCCCCAGCGCTCACCTTCGCGGCGACGCCCTTGCGAGTGCTCTATGGCTTGCAGCTCGCTCAACAGTGTGTGGGCGTCGAGCTGGGTGAGCAGCCCGGCAGCAGCGTTCACGTAGTCCGGCTGGTCTTGCGGCCCCATCGGCGCACTACGCCAAAGTCCCGAGCGGCGCACCAGCTGCGTATCGCGCAGGGTGGCGAGGGCGTCGAAGGCAAGCCGCAGCTGGGCCACAGGCCGCTCCATATTGCTGCCCAATCCGACGTACGCCGGCTGCCAGCATCGCGCCGCCGGGCTCACTCAGCACCGCCCTCCGGCGACGGCGCGCCTCCACTGTCGCCCGCCTCACCCGGGGCCTCCGCGCCTCTTCCCCGTCCACCGCGGCGACGTCGACGCTTGCGGCGCCGGTTCGGCGCCCCGTTCGCTCGCCCACCTTCGCCTGCGCCGCTGCCACCGCGTGCATCGAGTCGGCCGCGCGCTTGCTCGGGCTCGAGGTGAATGACCTCGCCCCAGACCTGGGCGGACTCCTCGGTGATCCAGGGCTCGCCAGCCGCGTGGCGGAGGAGAAAGAAATCGCATGCGGCGCGGAATCGGGGATGGTCGAGCAGGCGCAGGGCATGGCGACCCTGAACGTGTTCGAAGCGCGGCTGCAGGGAGAGGATGTCGCTCATGCCCTGCGTGAAACGGCGTGGAATCGCCACCTGCGACTGCTGGCGCATACCCATCTCAAAGGTGGCGTCCTTTAGCACGTGGCTGGTCAGGACCGGTGTCTCCTGCGGCGCGGCTTGCGCGGCCATCTCCAGAGCGAGATCGCGGATCGCTCCCCATAGCAAGACACAGAACAGAAACACGGGCGTGACGGACTTGCCCTGCTCTAGGCGCTGGTCGCTGTTGCGCAAGCCCATCTCCACTAGGCGCCGGTCGAAGTCCGCGGCGTGCGTCGCGAACATCTGCTCGGTGCTGGGAAACAGATACCTCAGCAAATCGAACTCACGCAGCAATTCAAGCGTGGTGAGCCCCGATCCTCCCATTAGCAACTTGATCGACTCATCGAGTAGGCGTGCCGGAGGAACATCGGCGAGCAGGTGGCCGTAATCGCGGATCGGTGCCTGGGTATGGTCGTGAATCGTGAAGCCGAGCTTCGCGGCGAAGCGAACAGCGCGCAGCATGCGCACCGGGTCCTCCTGGTAGCGCTGCACGGGATCACCCACCATGCGCAGGGTGCGCTCGGTAACATCCTCGACACCACCGGTGTAGTCCCAGATTGAGAAGTCGTCGATGTTGTAGTAAAGCGCGTTGGCGGTGAAGTCGCGGCGCCAGACGTCTTCTTCGATATTGCCGTAGACGTTGTCGCGCAGGATCCGCCCTGAGTCGTCGATCAGCCGGTCGGGGGCACTCCGGCTCTCTTGCTCTTCCGGCACGGACGGGGCTCGGAAGGTCGCCACCTCGATCACTTCTGGCCCGAAGTGCACGTGCGCCAGGCGGAAGCGACGCCCAATCAGCCTGCAGTTGCGAAACAACCGTCGCACATCCTCCGGGTGGGCGTCGGTGGCGATATCAAAGTCCTTCGGCTCGCGCCCTAGCAGCAGATCACGCACACCCCCGCCCACCAGGAAAGCCTGGTATCCCGCCTGATTGAGGCGGTATAGCACCTTTAGCGCGTTGCGCGAGATGTTCGACCGGGAGACCGTATGGTCAGGCCGAGGGATGATTCGCGGTGTCGTGTGACCGGGGTTGCTGGCTGTCAACGTCGGGTTAGGGGGTTGAAGGGATGGGGTATATTACACGCTCACTCCCCGACGACGACCGTGCGTTCGCCGATGCCCCTCTCGCCCGTCGCGTTCTCCGAGCGCCTACGTAGCCTGTTTCGGCGCCTTGGCGCCATGGCCTACGACACCTTGCTGCTCGCCGGACTGATGATCGTACCCACCGTGCTCATCGTGATCGCACGGGGCGGGGAAGCAGTCCCCGCGGGAGACCTCACCTACCAGGGTCTGCTAGTACTCCTCGTGAGCGCCTTTTACGTGACCTCCTGGACCCGTCGTCGCCAGACCTTGGGGATGCGTGCGTGGCAACTGGAAGTGTGCGATCACGACGGCCGCTCCCTGACCCTGGTCAGGGGCTTCCTGCGCCTGGCGGCCAGCGCCCTATCCCTCGCTCCCTTTGCCCTCGGCTATCTGTGGATCCTCGTTGACCCCAAGGGCATGGCCTGGCACGACCGCTTAACTGCCACCCAAGTTCGCTTTTCGGCAAATACCTAACACAAGAAATCGCGAATTCACCTCGCGAGTCTCACAGTGAGCAAGGAGAACTTCAACGGGTGTAGTGGAGTGCTAGGAGGATCACGGCGCCTAGCAGCAGCGTAGGAAGCCACGCGAGCAGCAGCGGCGCTACGCCCAAGACGGCGCCGCTGCCCAGCACCGTGCGCGAGCCAACGAAGTAGATCACGCCGATCACAATGCCCACCAGCATGCGCTGACCGGAGGCAGCAGAGCGCAGGGGGCCAAACACGAAAGGCAGCGCCAGTGCGGCGATTATCGCAAGAGCACCTAGGTTCGATAGGCGCGACCAAAACGCCACTTCGTAGGCGTAGGTGTCGAGCTCGTTACGCCTTAGGTAGTCGATGTAGCGGTAGAGTGGAAGCAGGGGTAGCTTATCGGCGTCGTTCACCGATAGGTCGATTAGCTCAGGCCGCAGCTGGGTGCTCTGCGATACTTCTAGAGACTGCCGCAGGGTCACGCCGCCTGGTTCGATCAGGCTCTCTCGATAGTCGCGCAGGCGCAGCCTACCGGCCTGATCGAAGTCGGCCGCTCGCGCCCGCGCCACGGACACTAGACGGTGGCGTTCATCGAGGGAAAACACGTACACCCCACCGAAGGCCTCACTCACCTCGCGCGCCTCGAGGTGGATAATGCGTTCGCCGTCCTTAATCCAACTGCTGCGCCCCTCGCCGAGCGTGACCCCTTCGTTCAGGCTCAAGGTGCGCAAGCGCTGCCCGTAGTCCGAGGCGACCGGTCCTATGAGATCGCCCAATACCAACCCCGCCAATGCGAGGATTGCGCCGCTGATCATGGTCCCTCGAGCCAATCGCCACAGGGAGACGCCAGCGGCACGCATGACCACCAGTTCGCTGTGCGCGGCCATCCCGCCCAGTCCGAGCAGAGCGCCCAGCAGCGTGGCGATTGGCAGAAACTCGTACGCGTGGCGGGGCAAGGAGGTCACCACGAACGTCATCGCCTCCAGCATGCCGTAGCTGGCGGTACCGACGCTCTCCAACTGCCGCAAAACGCCCACGAAAGCACGCAGCGCTACCAAGGCTGCTAGCACCAAGGCGGTCCCGATAAGCACGCCGCGGGCGATGTAGCGATCGATGAGGCTCACGCAGCGCCCAACGCCACTCGAGGCGCGCGCCGGAACACACCAGCCTGCCAGGCGAACCACAGGGCGCCAGCAGCGATGAACAGGCCGTGTACCCACCACAAGCCCACCCAGCCCGGCACATCTCCCTGGGCCACGGCGCTGCGGCCGGTGGCGAGGAGGTTCGAGTACACCACGTAGATGAGCAATGCCGCAACGAAGGTGCCATAGCGTCCCTGGCGTGGTCGCGTTTTCGCTAAGGGAACCGCTAGCAAGGTCAGGGCGAAGGCGGCCATCGGCAGGGAGAGGCGCCATTGGAGTTCGGCCAAGTCGCGGCTGTCCCCGGTGCCGATCAGCTCACGCGTGGGGTAGGTCTGACGATTGTCGCTGCGAGCGCTCGTAGCGGGCAGCTCGATAGGCACGCCATGCTCGCGAAAACTCACTTCACGAAAGCTCGTGGTGCCCGGTTCTCCCTCCACTCGTTGGCCCTCGTAAAGCACCAGCAGGCGCTGCTCGGGACTACCACCCCGTCGCAACTCGCCGCGCGCCGCCACGGCCACCTCCACGTAACTGCCCCGCCGGCGCTGGATGAAGACGTTGCCCAACAAGCCGTCCTCGTCGATGGACTCCGCGTAGAACACGGTGGAGCCACCGCTTACCGCTTTGAACCGACCGGGCTCCAGCAGCCCCACCTCAGCAGCCTGGCGCGCGCGTTGGCTGGTGAGGTACGCCTCCTGCGCCGCCCAGGGAGCCACCTGAAGTGATAGCACCGCGAGCAGCGCGGCGGTGGGCAAGGCCAGGGTAAGCAGGGGGCGGAACAGGCGCGAGAGGGGCATACCCGATGCCAGTAAAGCCGCCATCTCGCTGTCACGATACATGCGCCCTAGCGTCATCAAAATGGCGACGAACAATCCGACCGGGATCAGGATGGTCAGAAAGTAGACGGAAGAGAGCCCAAGCATGAGCAGGAGAGCCTCCCGAGGCAGGTCTCCTTGGGCCGCGTTGGCCAGGTCGCGAGCAAAGCGGTCTGCCAGCAGGATCACGAACAGTACGCCCGTCGCCGTGAGCCACGAGATGGCCACTTCACGAAGTACGTACCGGTCGACGATTCCGAGCATGCATTCTCCGCGGAGCATTTCGCTCCGCCTCCCTAAGCGGTTACTCTTGCGGGCTGTATCCACGCTGTGCCAGCTGTTTTGGTGCAGCGCGCGCAACGGGGTAACCACGAAATTTCGGGGGAAGCATGAAGTATTCGGTGAGTGGCGCCAACGTCTCGGGACTTGAGAGTAGCTGTGTGATCGCCGCCATATCGCGCGATGGCACACTCGGTCCCGCCACCGCGCAGCTCGACGCTAACCTTGGCGGTGCCGTTCGTCGGATCATCGAGACGGGCGACTTCAAGGGTAAGCTCGGCGATACCTTCATCCTCACGGGGCTCGATGGCGGCGTGTCGCGCGTGGTCCTCACCGGCACCGGAGATGCGGCTGAGCTCGACGCGAAGCGATACCGCCGTGCGCTCATCGCCGGGGCCGACGCCGCCGCCTCCACCGCCGCTGGCGCGGTCACCCTGCTGACCTCCTTGGAGCCGCCGGCGGGTATGGGCACGGCCGAGGCCGTGCGCCTGGGCGTGGAGTGCTTTGCCTACGCCACCTACCGGTTCACCTCCTTCAAGTCGAAGGGCGCTGAGGCGGCGGGAGCGCTTCCCGAGAGCTGCACCATGCTCGTGGCGGAAGACACCCTGTCCGAAGGCGAGCGGGGTCTTGCCGTCGGCCAGGCGGTTGCTGCTGGCGTGGCCCTCGCCAGGGACCTCGGCAACATGCCCGCCAACGCCTGCACGCCGACCTACCTAGCGCAAACCGCTGAACGCATCGCTGCCGATAACCGACACATGACGGCCCGCGCGCTAGATAAGGACGAGATCGAGGCGCTCGGCATGGGGTCCTTCCTGTCGGTCAGCCAAGGCAGCCGGCAGCCGCCGAAGCTCATCATTATGGAGTACAAGGGTGGTCCGGAAGGCGAAGCGCCGGTGGCCCTCGTCGGCAAGGGGATCACCTTCGATACGGGCGGGATTTGCATCAAGCCAGCACCGGCCATGGACGAGATGAAGTACGACATGTGCGGAGCGGCCGGTGTGCTCGGCACTATGCAGTCGGTCGCGCGCCTGGGCCCAGCCTGCAACGTCATGGCCATCGTGCCCACCTGCGAGAACATGCCGGATGGTCTCGCCACGCGTCCCGGTGACATCGTGACGGCGATGGACGGCCAAACCATCGAGATCTTAAACACGGACGCCGAGGGGCGCCTGATCCTCTGTGACGCGATCTGTTACGCAAAGCGCTACCAACCGGACGTCATCGTTGACGTGGCGACGCTCACCGGCGCCTGTGTGATCGCTCTCGGTGAGCACTACAGCGGATTGATGAGCAACGACGACGCGTTGGCGGAAGCTCTCATGGCCGCGGGCCGCTCGGCCTGCGATGTGGCGTGGCGCCTGCCTGTGGACGACGATTACGCGGAGGCACTGAAGAGCAACTTCGCGGATTTCGCTAACGTCGGTGGGCGACCTGGTGGTGCTATTACCGCCGCTTGCTTCCTCCACAAGTTCGCCCGCGACCAGCGCTGGGCGCACCTGGATATCGCGGGCTCCGCCTGGAAGGGCGGCAAGGCAAAGGGCGGCACGGGGCGCCCCGTCGGGCTGCTCATGCAGTTCATCCTCGACCGCTTGGCCTGACGAGGCGTCGAGCCCGGGCGCAACCTCGCCGGAGTCACTCGATGAGCACGCGAGCCGAGCAGGTCGAGTTCTTCGTTGAAGAGCAGGCGGGCTTACCCGCCTTGCTCCGCGCCACTTGCCGCGTGATAGACGCGCTTTGGCGCCCGCTCCCCGCCCGCGCCCTAGTGCGCGTGATCGACGAAACCGCCCTGTCCCGCCTAGACGACGAGCTTTGGACCTTTCGCGACGACGCCTTCATCCCCCACAGCCCCTACGCTGGCGAGCCCAACCCGGCCAGCCCAGTGTTGCTCACGGCGAGAGCCCCACAGGATATCGACTTAACGCCAGATCTGTTCATCGATACCACGGCCCAAACGCCGGCCGCCGACTGCTTCGCACGTTTCTCGCGGGTGGCAGTCGTGCTCGATGCAGATGGCAGTCGCCGCGAGGCCGGCCGAGACCGCTTCCGCGAGTGGCGTAGTCTGGGATTGACGCCACAGACCCACCCCGTCGGGCGCTGACCGTCCGGATCAACGTCGCGCCCGCCCCTTCGCATCTTCGCCACCTGGCGCCTTTCCGCTATTCTGGGCGGTCGAATCTGTTGCTCCTGCCTGGCTAACGCCAGGCCCACGCGAGTAGCCTCACCGAACACCCAAGAGTTGACGCCTCCATCCATGGAAAAGACCTTCGATCCGCAGGCCATCGAGAAGGATTGCTACGCCCGCTGGGAAGCAGATGGCTGCTTCGTGCCGAGCGCCAGCGGCGAGCCCTACTGCATCATGATTCCCCCGCCGAACGTGACCGGCACGCTGCACATGGGGCACGCGTTCCAGGACACGATCATGGACGCGCTCACCCGCTACCACCGTATGACAGGCCGCGACACCTTGTGGCAGATGGGCATGGACCACGCCGGCATCGCCACCCAGATGGTGGTGGAGCGCCAACTCAACGCGGAGGGTAAGAGCAAACACGACCTAGGCCGCGACGCCTTCGTCGAGCGCGTCTGGAAGTGGAAGGGCGAGTCAGGCGGCGCCATCGGTGAGCAGCTGCGGCGCCTCGGCGCTTCCGTCGATTGGTCGCGCGAGCGCTTCACGATGGAACCCGCCCTGTCGACAGCGGTGACGGAGGTCTTCGTCAAGCTGCACGAGGACGGCTTAATTTACCGCGGCAAGCGCCTCGTGAATTGGGATCCCGTGCTGCACACGGCCCTCTCCGACCTCGAGGTGGTGTCGACGGAGGAGTCGGGCCATCTCTGGCACCTGCGCTATCCGTTGAGCGATGGCAGCGGTCAGGTGATCGTCGCCACGACCCGCCCCGAGACCATGCTCGGCGACGTGGCCGTGGCCGTACATCCAGAAGACGAGCGCTACACGCATCTCATCGGCAAGACCATCGACCTGCCGCTCACCGAGCGCAAAATCCCGGTCATCGCCGACGACTACGTAGACCCGGAGTTCGGCAGCGGCTGCGTGAAGATCACCCCCGCCCACGACTTCAACGACTACGAGATCGGCCAGCGCCACGATCTTGAGATGATCACCGTCCTCGACTTCGATGCGAGGCTCAACGATACCGTGCCCGAGGCCTATCGTGGGCGGCCGCGCTTCGACGCGCGCAAACGCATCGTCGCCGATCTGGATGCAGCGGGTCTGCTGGAGCGCATCGATGATCACAAGTCTGCCGTGCCCCGCGGGGATCGCAGCGGGGAAGTCCTCGAGCCGCTCCTAACCGATCAGTGGTACGTAAGCGCCAAACCGCTGGCGGACCCCGCTATCGAAGCCGTTAAGTCCGGCCGCATTCGCTTCGTGCCCCAGAACTGGGACCGCACCTACTACGAGTGGATGAACAACATTCAGGACTGGTGTATCTCGCGTCAGCTTTGGTGGGGCCATCGCATCCCCGCGTGGTACACCGAGGACGGCGAGGTCATCGTCGCGCGCAGCGAAGAGGAAGCGCGCCGCAAGGCGGCGCTCAGCGCCGACGCGCACCTGCGCCAGGACGACGACGTGCTCGACACCTGGTTCTCCTCCGCCCTGTGGCCCTTCGCCACCTTGGGCTGGCCGGAGAAGACGCCGGAGCTGCAGCGCTATTACCCGACGAGCGTGCTGGTCACGGGCTTCGACATCATCTTCTTCTGGGTGGCGCGCATGGTCATGATGGGCCTGCGCTTCATGGACGACGTGCCTTTCCACGAGATCTACATCCACGGCCTGGTGCGCGACTCGGAAGGCCAAAAGATGTCCAAATCCAAGGGCAACGTCCTCGACCCCCTCGACCTCATCGACGGCACCACCCTCGAGGCCCTGCTCGAGAAGCGCACTTCCAAGCTTATGCAGCCGGCGATGGCCAAGGCCATCGAGAAAACCACACGCAAGCAGTTCCCCGACGGCATCCCCGCCTTCGGCACCGACGCCCTGCGCTTCACCTTCATGGCGATGGCCACCACCGGGCGCGACATCCGCTTCGACATGGGTCGCATCGAAGGCTATCGAAACTTCTGCAATAAGCTCTGGAACGCGACTCGCTACGTACTGATCAACTGCGAGGACAAGGCTCGCGGTGAGGAAGACAAGGTCTTCTCCGATGCCGATCTGTGGATCCGCTCACGCCTGCATCGCACGATTCGCGAAGTCCAGGAGAACTTCGCCGCCTATCGCTTCGATTTAGCCTCCCAGGCCCTCTACGAGTTCACCTGGAACGAGTTCTGCGACTGGTACCTCGAGCTCACCAAACCTATTCTGCGCGACGCGGACGATGACTCCCCTGAGGCCCGTGGCACGCGCTGGGCGATGCTCGACGTGCTCGAGGCCCTCCTGCGCGCGCTTCACCCGCTGATGCCGTTCATCACCGAGTCCCTCTGGCTGCGCGTGGCGCCGCTGGTCGAGCGCGGAGCGGACACGGTGATGCGTCAGCCGTATCCTGAGGCGGGGAACTATGTCCGGGATCTCGACGCCGAACGGAATATGGACTGGGTCACGGACTTCGTCCTCGGCATCCGGCAGATTCGTGGCGAGATGGACATCTCTCCGTCTCGCGCCTTGCCGGTGGTACTACAGGACGCTGGCGACACGGATCGGAAACGCCTCGGGCGGTATGCGGCCCTGCTGTCGCGGCTTGCAAACCTGGAGCAGATCGACGTGCTCGAACCGGAGGCGGTGCCGCCCCTGTCCGCTACGGCCTTGCTCGGGGACATGCGCTTGTGTGTCCCCCTCGAGGGACTTGTGGACATCGGCGCCGAGATCGCGAGACTGGAGAAGCAGCTCGTCAAGCAGCGCGCGGAGCACCAGAAGGTGAGCGCGAAGCTCGGCAACGCGAAGTTCGTCGATCGTGCCCCAGCGGACGTCGTTGAGGAACAGCGCCGTCGCGGTACGGAGCTCGAGCGACTCGTTGCCAAGCTGGAGGATCAGCTTGGCGCCCTGCGCAGCGCCAGCGGGTAGGTCCCGCCGCCTCGCGGGACTGGGATGCAAGCGGCCACGAATTCCGTGAGGAAGCCAGGCCGCGGGAGCCTAACAAACGGATGGACCAAACGAGCATGCCAGCACGACCCGCCGCGCAGCCGGTACCCAACCCGGCCGCTACCACCCTTGCCCGCAGCGTCATTGATCAGCTATCGAAGGTAATCCTGGGCAAGGAGCTGCAGCTTCAGCTCGCCCTTACTTGCCTGATCTCTCGTGGCCATCTGCTAATCGAGGACCTACCGGGCGTCGGCAAGACCACCCTCGCCCAGGCCCTGGCGCGCGTGCTTGGCTTGAGCTTCCAGCGGGTGCAATTCACCAGCGATATGCTGCCCGCCGATATCATCGGCGTCTCCGTCTACGAGCGGAACAGCGGTGACTTCCGCTTCCACAAGGGCCCCGTGTTCGCCCAGCTCGTGCTAGCGGACGAAGTAAACCGCGCCACTGCCAAGACACAAAGTGCCCTGCTCGAGGCAATGGAGGAGTACCAGGTCACCGTCGACGGGCAGACCTACGCCCTTCCACAACCCTTCTTCGTGGTGGCGACGCAAAACCCGGCGCACCAGATCGGCACCTTTCCGCTGCCCGAATCCCAGCTTGACCGCTTCCTGATGAGCATGTCCCTCGGCTATCCGCCCGCATCGCTCGAACGCACGCTGATCTCCGGGGCCGATCGCCGGGAGGTTCTCGACGGCCTGGAGCCGAGCCTGGCACTGGAGGATTTCCTCGCCTTGCAGCGCCTTGCGCCGAAAGTGCATCTCTCCGATCCGATCCTCGACTACATCCAGGCGATCGTCGCCTACACGCGCCAGTCGCCGGAGTTCGACGCGGGCCTGTCCCCCCGCGCCGCGATCGCCCTTGGCCGCGCCGCACAGGCGTGGGCCCTGATTCAGGGCCATCGTGGCGTACTGCCTGAGGACGTGCAGGCCGTAGCACCCGCTGTGGTGGGCCACCGCTTGCGCCATCGCGACCAGACCGCTGGCTTGACCACAACCGAGCTCGGCGAGACGGTAGTCGGCGCTGTCGCCATCCCTTAAGACAACGCCTGAGGAGTCGCGCCGTCCGCTTGCCATGAAGGCTCTTACCCGCTTCATCAACGAGAAGGCGCAGGCGTGGGCCTTAGAGCGCCAGGGCGAGGACGAGCGCAGCGTCACCCTCAATACGCGACGGGTTTACATCCTCCCGACGGGCCAGGGCCTTGCCTTCGGCATCCTGCTACTAGCGATGCTGCTAGCTTCCTTGAACTACAACAACAGTCTCGGGCTAGCCCTTACCTTCACCCTCGGCGGGCTGGCGGTGGTGGCCATGCACCACTGCCACCACAACATGGTGGGCCTGACCATCCGACTGGTGGATGTGGAACCCGTGTTCGCAGGCCAGCGCGCGGAGTTTCGCTTCGCCCTAGAGGGTCGTGGGCGACACGAGCGCTATCAGTTTCAGCTGTATACGGATGCCAAAGCGCCCGACACGCTGGAACCAAACACGGTTCACAGCGCCACCGCGGACGTGCCGGAAGAGGAGGATCGAACGGTGATCCTATCCGTGCCGACCCACCGCCGCGGACGCCAGGTACTCGCTAGCGTAGGCGTTGCCACGCGCTTTCCGTTCGGCCTGTTCCGCGCGTGGAGCTGGCTGCACATGGATGGCGCGGTGCTGGTCTATCCAAGCCCCGCGAACGACGCTCCGCCCTACGCTGCGGGCGATGGCGATACGCAAGGTAGCGTCAACGAGCAGCGCGGCGAAGAGGACTTTGCCGGACTTCGCAGCTTTCAGGGAGGGGATTCGCCTCGACACATCGCTTGGAAAGCCTACGCGCGGGACGACGAACCGCGCGTGAAGCGCTACGCTGGGGTCGCGGTAGCCACCACGTGGCTCGATTTCGATGCGCTGACCGACCCGGACCCGGAACGGCGCCTCGAGCAAATGACACGCCAGGTGCTCGATGCCCAGGCCGCCGGTCACCCCTACGGTCTGCGATTACCGGGCGATGTGCTGATCAGTCCGGACCTGAGCGCGACTCATCAGGAGCGCTGCCTGGGCGCCCTAGCCGTGTGTACCCTCGGCGCCACAACGCGCATCCGGAAAGTTACCGACGCCTACGTAGGCAGCAGCGCTGCGCAGGTCACCACCGGATGAGTAGCCAGCGCCTCTCGGCGAACACGCTCACTGCCCAACACCTCGGCTGGGTGCTCATGGCGAGCGCCCTCGCCTTTGTGCCTCATATCACCCATCTTCCACCGTGGGTTTCCGCCCTGGCGGCGCTCGTGTCCGTGTGGCGCTACATCGCCCACCTTCGCGGATGGGGACTTCCCCCCGTGCTCCTGCGCTCGGTGTTGGTGGCGGTCAGCTTCACCGGCGTGCTGGTGCAGTACCAGACCGTCAACGGCATCGAGGCTGGCAGCGCTCTGCTCTGCGTCATGGCTGTCATGAAGCTCACGGAGACGCGTACCGCCCGTGACCTGGTGGTACTGATCTATATCGCCTACTTCCTGATTGCGGCCCAGTTTCTCTACGAGCAGACCGTGTGGATGCTCATCTGGGCCGTGCCGAGCATCTGGTTGCTGAGCGCGACCCTACTGCAGGTCAATCACCATGGTCGCTTGCTTGCGATCAAACCCGCCCTGGCCCTGAGCGGGCGCATGCTCTTGCACGCGCTACCCTTGATGCTCGCCCTCTTCCTCCTGTTCCCGCGCATGCAGGGCTCCTTCTGGGCCATCGAAGCGCCGAGCAAGCGCGGTCTCACGGGGTTGAGTGACAAGTTGGAGCTGGGGTCGATCAGTGAGTTGATTCAATCGAACGAGGTGGCGTTTCGCGTGCGCTTCGAAGGCGAAGTGCCCGACCGACCACAACGCTACTGGCGAGGACCCGTGCTCGATCACTTCGACGGGCGCACCTGGACGCCAGGCGCCACAGCTCAATCGCCCGGCGAGACGCCAGATGTGGTGCTAGACGGCCCACGGGTAACCTACGAGCTCACGCTCGAACCGCAGATCGGCCGCTACCTATTCGCCCTGGAAGCACCAGATCCGCTAGCCGTGATGTCCGTGGATGCCATGCTCACCCAGGACTACCAGATCCTGGCCCGCCGCGATCTCACCGACCGCACCCGCGTACGTCTCATCAGCTACCCCGAGGCCAAGGTGCGCCACATCACACGCGCCCTGCGACAGCGTACGCTCGACCTACCGCAGGGCAACCCCCGCGCCCGAGAGCTGGCAGCCCAACTGGTGACCGACGCCGGCGGTAGGGCAAGCCAGGTGGTAGCATCAGCCCTTGAGCTTTTTCGCGAGCAGCCCTTCTACTACACGCTGCGGCCAGGGGAACTGCGCGGCAATCGCATCGATCAGTTCCTCTTCGACACGCGACGAGGATTCTGCGAGCACTACGCCTCGTCGTTCACCTTCCTGATGCGTGCCGCCGGCATCCCGGCGCGTGTCGTCACCGGCTACCAAGGCGGCGAACTGAACACGTCCGTACTCGTTGGGGGGCATCTGACCGTGCGCCAATCCGACGCCCACGCCTGGGCTGAGGTGTGGTTGCGAGGTAGAGGATGGGTTCGCGTGGACCCGACCGGCTACGTGGCGCCCGAGCGCATCGATTCGGGCATCGGCGAGGCGCTGCCCGAGTTGCAAAGCGGCTTCGGAAACCTGCCACTGCTGGCAGGCCTGCGGCAAACCTGGGATGGTGTCAATCACGCGTGGAACGACTGGGTGCTGGGCTACGGCCCCAGCCGCCAAAACAGCCTGATGGAGCACCTAGGCGTGAAGGAACCGGACGCCTACAAGCTGGTGGGCCTGCTCGCCATCGCCCTGGGCGTGATCGGTGCAGCCCTCTACCTCGTGCTGGAGTGGCGCGGACGTCCCCCGCGCCCCGCACCCGAAAGCAGGCTGTACGAGCGATTTTGCCGGCGCCTGGCGCGACGCGACCTCGCGCGCGCTCCTGAGGAGGCGCCAAGGGATTTCGTTAGGCGAGTTGCCGAGCAGCGCCCCGACCTGGCTCAGCGAGCGCAGGTGATCACGGAGCTCTATCTCGCCCTACGCTACCTGCCAGACGGCGGACAAACCAAGCACGCGCTGGCGGACTTGCGGCGTCACGTACGGGAGTTTCGCGTGCGGCAATCGTCGCAAGCGACGGGATCGGCGTAGATCGTTCGCGCTAGCGACTATCGAGCCACTCGCGTGTCCACGTAGCTACACGGTCGCGCCAAGCGGCACTGGAGAAGGTATGCGTTGCCTCGGGCAGATCACGATGGCTCCACGCCGGTCGCTCGAGCAACGCCCGCCAGTCTTCATGATCGCGCGCGAGGTCAGCGAACTCCGCTGCCGTGAGGTCGTTTCCACTCAACACGAGCAACACCTCTCCCTCGAAGCGTTCCATGCCCAAGCGCATCCGCTCGGGGAACGGCAGGCTCATGTCATCGGGACTGCCCGCGTCATCGGGCGAGCGCCTACTGCCGCGACTGATGAGGAGGTTTCGCCCGAACTCGGACAGGGACTTGAACACGTTGACACGCCCCCTAAACAAACCGGTCCAGAAGTCGCCATTCATCAACCGCTGCAGATAGTAGTGCCGCACGAATGTCTTCGCTTGCGTAGCTTGCGTGCGCACCCAGGGGTTGAGGAGCACCACCCCCTTCACCCGGGGCATCCGCCATGCGTTGAGCATGATCGCTGCCGCCGCGTCACAAAGGCCCCAGAGGACGATCCCGTCTAGCTCCGGATGGGTCCGATCCAGCGCGCCAACCGCCGCTTGGATATCGGCAGTGAGGTGTTCGAAACCCGGGAACTCCCCGTCACTGTCACCCATCCCGCGTAGGTCGAAACGCAAGGAGGGGAAGCCCGCGCCGGAAAGCGCTCGCGCCAGCAAGGTGAATTGGCGATGGCTGCCGACGCGCGTCTGCGGCCCCCCAACGACCACGACGACGCCAAGTCTGCGAACCTCGGCCATCGGGGGTGGGTCGTGGAGAACGCCGGCGAGGGCGGTGCCCTCGCAATCGAACCTCAGGGCGCGCAGGGTGCCTTCCCCCTCATGAGGCTGAGCCGTGACCATACTCAAGGCGAGCCCATGTCGATTGGGGGGCGGCCGAAAGAGCCGCGCGCCTCTCGCCAGCCCTTGCCAAGCTCACCGCAGTGATCGATCAACCCATGGGAGATCGCTATCTCCGGAGTGCTCCAGAAGCTAGGCCCAACTACCTTCTCGTCTTCTACCCACACCCCAGCGGCATCCCAAACGCCGATGAGCTTGCGTGAAGCGGGACTGAAGGGACGCTCCCCTGCCGCTACCACCTCAGCCCAGTGCACGGGCACGGTGGGGGCGACCTTTACCAAGTCAAGGGCGTCTAGCGATTCGCACATGGCGCCGGAGAACGCGTAGCCGCCGATCTCAACCCGCTGCCCCGCCGCCAGCAACTCTCGAAGCTCTCCCGTGTTCTGCCCACCATCGACCTCGTCTCCGGCGAGCCGATCTGCCACCAGACGCATGCGAAGAAACGAGGTGACGAAGGTCTTCCCCTTGACCACCGGTTGCCAAAGCAACAAACGCTCCGCCTTCGCGGCTTCAGCCGCGGCTACCGCGAGCACAGCACCGGTCCGCAGGCCCCAAAGGACCAGGTGCTCAAGGCCACGAACCTCGCGCATCCAGGTCGCGGCTACCTGCAAGTCCTCGACCCAACCGGGCCACGAGGCCGCTGCGAACTCACCCTCGCTGTCGCCTGTACCGTAGAGGTCGACGATGAGCACCTCATGCCCCGCCGCAGCTAAGGCCGTCGCAGCTAGACGTACGGTTCGGCGGGTCTTATTCAGCTCTTCCGCGAAGGGCGCGCAGAAGATGACACCGCGCGTGTTGACGTGTCGCTCGGAGGGGTACACGTGCAGGGCAAACAGGGCTCCCTGCGGGCCGGCGAGGAAGTGGGGTTGCCAGTCGACCGACTCGGCGCTCACGCGAGCTTCGCGTCTACCAAGTCGACCAGCGTGCCGAGAGACTCAAGGGCGCCACCTAGCTCATCGTCGTCGAACTCCACGTCAAAGTGCTCACCAAGCACAGTGAGGACATGAATGACGGCGTAGGAGTCAAGCTCCGGAATCTCACCGACCAGCGGCGTCTCGCGCGTCCATTCGGCGGTGAGTTCGCCGAGCTGGAGAGCGTCGCCCACCAGGTCTCTTACCTCTTCTAAGGTAGACAACTTTGGGTACCTCTTGGGATCGTCGCGCCAAGCGCCACGGCGTGCGATAACAGCCGAGATTGTACGGATTGCCCTCGCGCTAATCTACGGCGCACGCCACCTTCGATCTGTGCGTCCGGCGGCCTTGGAGCAGCTATCTGGGCCTTTGTACCGTAGGCCAGCTACTTGTCCAGTACATCGGTCACAGAAGCGCGGGGGGTGTCGCACTGCGCAGAGGGTGCCCTGGGTCTGGCGAGCGATCTACGACACGGCGAATTCCCGCACGGGTGAGGTATCATCCGAGTGAATAAAGCGGATTCCGTATCTTCATGCGAAATCGACTACTCGTTCTCACCTTTCATCGTGTGCTCCCCGAGGCAGACGCCTTCCGCCGCGGGGACATCACCGCGCAGACCTTCGACCGCATCTGCGCGTGCCTCACACGCTTCTTCCGCGTAATGACCCTGGGAGATGCCGCGCATCGAATGCGCGAGCGCGGCACCCTGCCTGATCGTGCCCTCACGCTCACCTTCGACGATGGCTTCGCCGACAACGCCGAATTGGCCGCCCCCATCCTAGAACGCCATGGCTTGAGGGCAACTTTCTTTGTCTCCACCGGCTTCCTAGACGGCGAGATCATGTTCAACGACGCCATCATCGAGGCGTTGAGGACTGCCCGCCGAGACAAGCTTGACCTCAGTCAACTAGATAGCGATCTATCGGGTGTCCGCCAGCTCGATTCCCTCCAGGCGCGTGTCGCCGCCAGTAACGAACTCGCAGGTGCACTGAAGTATCGCCAGCCCGCCGAGCGATTAGCGCTGACGAGGAGGCTTGCCTCGCTGGTAGACGCGGACGACGCACCAAGCCTCATGATGGTGCCCGATCAGGTTGCCAAGATGGCTGAGCGGGGCCTGGAGATCGGTGGACACACGGTGAACCACCCTATTTTGAGCGAGCTCTCCAGTGAGGCCGCCCTGGAGGAAATCCGAGCGGGGCGCGAGCGCTTGCAGGCTATCACCCAGCAACGAATCGACTCCTTCGCCTACCCGAACGGGAGGCCGGGCCAAGACTACGACGAGAGCACCGTCGATGCCGTCGAAGCCGCCGGCTTCACCCAGGCGGTCACAACCGCATGGGGGATCGCGCGCTGCGACGATGATCCGTTGCAGCTGCCGAGGGTCACCTGTTGGGATCGGCGAGCGGTGACGTTCGTACCGCGAATGCTGAGCTACTACCTACGGGGCGTGCGTGCGACGCAGCTGCCTCGGGAGAGCATCGCCGTCGCCTAGGCGCAGCGGGGCTCCCGCTTTGCTGCGGCCTAGGTCGCGTGCCGCTGCATCCACAGTTCCAGCATCACGATAATCCACAGCATCCCGCCGAAATAGTAGGCGTGGCCGTCGCGATGGGCGCGCACCATCTCATCGATGAACGAAGGGCGAATGATGCCACGTCCGCGCGCCTGCTCCAGCGCCGGGTAAACCACGTCCCGCAGGCGCGCGGACTCCTTCAACCAGATACCGAACGGCAGTCCAAAGCCGTGTTTGGGCTTGTTGATGATGTCCCGAGGCAGAAAGCCGTTCATCGCTTCTTTGTAGAAGTGGCGCAAGCGATGGCGGTGAATCAGTTGGTCTGGCGGCACCTGCAGGGACAGCTCTAGCACGTCGTCGTCCAGCATCGGATAGCGCACCTGCACTCCGGCGGCCGCGCACATCCCGCCGACCTTACGAAGATCGTTGTCCGCCAGCGTGAATTGCCAGTCCAGATAGAGCATGCGCTGAAGCAGGTCTTCCGTAGGCGCCGCGTTCCAGGTATCCGCCTGCAGGTGCAGTGGATGCTCAGTATCGATCTGAGTCAGCCAATCCTCACTCAACATGTTCTGCGGCCCATAGCGCAGCACAAAGTTGTAGGAGTCGTAGCGCGCAGGCATGCCAGGCCGCGCCTGCGCCACGTAGCTAACGAGCTTCGAGAGCCCAGGCACCTTTGACAGAGCTGAGTGGTCGCCTGTCTTGCCGAGCAAGAGCAAGCGTTGTAGCGCACCTTGGGCGACTCGCGGCAGGCGATCGTAGTAGCCGAACAGTTGCTGGCGGACATAGCGAGAGTTGCCGGCGAACAGCTCATCACCACCGTCTCCAGCAATCATCCGCGTAACGCCTTCGCTGGCGGCCGTCTTGGCACACACGTACGCGGGGACAGCGGATGAGTTGCCGAAGGGTTCGTCGTACCAGGCCGCGACGAAAGGCATGGCCTCGGCCACTTCATCGGGGCTTATATAGCGCTCGCGAAGTTCCGCGCCGAAATGGGAAGCTGCAAGGCGCGCGTACTCCATCTCGTCGAATCCCGCTGCGGAGAAACCCATCGTGTATGCTTGGGTCGCAGCGTCGGTGCCTTCGCGCTGTCTTGCCGCCAGTCCGACCACGCTGGAGCTGTCGAGGCCACCGCTCAGGAAGCAGGCCAGTTGCTCAGCCCCCTTGCTCGCGACGGCAACCGCTGCCCCCAGACTCTCCCTCAACTGCGCTGCTAGCGCTCGGTCATCAGCCCTTGACCCAGGCCTGGCAAAGGTGGGCTCCCAATAGCGCCCAATCGAGGACTTACCCTCTCGCCACAGCAATCGCTCGCCCGCACGCAGGCGGTAAACGTTCTTGTATACCGTGAGCGGGGCTGGGATGGCATCAAAGTAGAGATAGTCGAAGATCGCCTGCGGATCGAGATCGCTCTGCACCGATGGATGTGAGCGTACCAGGCCAGCACTTGCCCCAAACACGATCCCTTCAGCCACCTCGCACCACGCCATTGGGTAGACACCGAAGCGATCGGTCGCCAGCAACACCGCACCCTGGCGCCAGTCGATAACCGCGAGACCGAAAGAGCCTCCGAGCTGGTCGACAACGCGTTCGCCATAGTCGCGCCAACCGTCGAGAAGTGCTGCTGCCTGCCCCTGCTCCCGCGCCGTTTGACCAAGCATCTCATCACGCCATCGAGGCTCACCCAGCATGCAAGCCTGTACGGCCTCAACTTCGATCGCTGCCGCAAGCTCCTTGCCTTGACCGATACCGAGACTCGAACGCGCCGAGCTCAACAGCGCAGAGCAGCCAGAGTGGCTCAGCCACTGCTGAACAGATTCCGAAGCGCCACCCATCAGGAGGTAGCCCGCGCAACCGTTGTCGCCCTCTCGCGAGGCGCCTCGATCCGCTCTCAGATCACTCTCGCTAAGCACCTTGATGCCCCCCTCGAGGTTGAGGATAGCGCGCTCATCTCAGGCGGCTCGAGATGTTGCCGCGGGTTGCACGAGCTGATCGACAGCACCCCGAAACATGAGCAAAGCCCACAGCACAGCCGTGTGCTCGCGCCGCCCACTCTGGTGCTCGTCAACTAGGCGACGTAGCGAGGCGGGGTCGAAGAGGCCCGTATCCTTGAGCTCCGTGCCGGTAATCGCGTCGCGAAGGTATCCAGCCAAAGGCCCGCGGAACCACTGACCCAGTGGCACACCAAAGCCCATCTTCGGGCGGTAAAGCACGTCTTCGGGCAAATGCGGCTCGAGAGCCTTCTTTAGCACGTACTTGCCCTCTCGTCCCCGCAGCTTGAGCGACGCAGGTAGCTGCGCCGACCACTGCACGAACTCATGGTCGAGGAGCGGCACGCGCACCTCCAGCCCGTGCGCCATCGAAGCGCGATCCACCTTGGTCAGGATGTCCCCGGGCAAATACGTCTTGAAATCCAGATATTGCACCAACGAGAGAGGGTCGCAACGTCCCGCCTTTGCCGCATGCGCTCGAAACACCTCTACCGCCTCATAGCCGCCAAGTTCACGCTGTAGATCAGGACTTAGCAAGCGACGGCGCAGCTCGCTGGGCAGAATTGACACGCTGTGCAGATAGGCGGATAGAGAGTCGCGGCCGAGCGCTTGAAGCGTCGTCTTTGCGCGCAGGAAGCGCGGCGCCCAATCCATCTTCGGGTAGAGCGCTCCCGCTGTGCCGAAAAGAGGCCTACGAAGCGCTTGGGGAAGCCGTCCGCGGATACTCTCCTCCCAGGCGTGCCAGCGGTGTCGACGGTAGCCCGCAAATCCCTCATCGCCACCGTCGCCGGACAGCGCGACGGTCACCTCTTGGCGCGCGAGCTCGCACACGCGATAGGTGGGAATCGCAGAACTGTCAGCGTAGGGCTCGTCGTACACCTGCGCCAGCTGCTCCACTAGACCGAAGTCGTCCGGGTCTACCTGCTTCACTCGGTGGTCGGTTTCGTAGCGCTCGGCGACCATACGCGCAAACTTCGACTCGTCGTAGTCCGCCTCGCCAAAGGCGATCGAACACGTCTTGACGGCTCGCTCGCTAAGTCCTGCCATCATTGCCACGACCGCGCTCGAGTCGACGCCGCCGGAGAGAAATGCACCCAGGGGCACCTCCGCCACCAGTCGCCGATCGACGGCAGTGCGAAGGCGCTCAATCAGTTCCTCCTCAAGCGCGGACTCCGCCGCGGTATTGTCGGTGGACTCGAAGCACGGTGCGACTGCGAAGGACAGCTGCCAGTACTCACGTGGTTGCGGCAGCGGCTGCCCGCGGCGCAAAAGCAGCGTGTGCGCGGGTGGCAGCTTGAACGTACTGGCTAGGAAAGTGCGCGGCTCGGGCACATAGCCAAACGCAAAGTACTCCTCGATCGACTCGTTGCTGAGGTCTCGTTCGAGGCCCGGATGAACTAACAGTGACTTGAGCTCAGAGCCGAACAACAACCAACCGTCGGGCAGCACGGAGTAGTAGAGGGGCTTGATGCCCAACCTGTCCCGAGCAAGGAAGAGAGACTGTTGTCGTCGATCGTACAGCGCGAAGGCGAACATGCCGTTGAAGTGTTCGACGCATGACTCGCCCCAGTGGGACCAACCGTGCACGATCACCTCCGTATCGGAGCGAGTTCGAAACTGATACCCCGCGGCAATGAGCTCCTCGCGCACTTGTGCGAAGTTGTAGATCTCCCCGTTGTAGGTGACACCTACATCCTGCGCATCGTTCCACATTGGCTGTGCGCCGCCCGCGAGATCGATGATGGAAAGGCGTCGATGGCCGAGACCGACGCCAGGTTCTTGGTGCAGCCCTTCACCGTCCGGACCGCGGTGGGCAACCGCCCGCGTCATCTGCGCCAGCAAATCCGGCTCTACTTGACGCTGTTGCTGCGTGTCGAACAGGCCCGCAATTCCGCACATGGTTCAGACTCCGAAGTAGACTGTGCAATCGCGCAACACGCGACCGTTGGTATCAGGCTGCCACGGCCGCGTTACCGTGGTGGCAAAGCGCATTCATCGTCTCCGACGTCATCGCTGGAACGGGTAGCGCAGCGGGCGATCCGGGAGCCGAGCGTCGCGACGAAGGCGGTAACTGTGCTCTCCGGCACATCGCGTTGCGCGGCTACCACCAGATTCGCGCTAATCGGGTAGCGTCGTCGAAGCGAGTTATGCAGTTGCGACAACACCGCAACGGTACCGGAATTGGTCTGCTCCTCTCCAATGGCGAACCACTGCAGAAACGCATACTCGCCGATCGGTCCGCGCAAGATGGATCTGTTCACTGCGGTCAACTCCCCTTCGACCGAAGCAGGGATCTCTAAGCGATCAATCGTGGTGACCGAGGACCATTCACGGCGATCCGCCACAAGGTTCACTGCGCTCGAAACATCGCCCGCTCCACCCCTAGGGTCGAAGACCGCGACCGCCAGTTCGAGCACCGTACCGTCCTTCTCGTTGCGGTAGGCGCCGCGTAGCAATTGATCCGCTCCAGGTTGCACGGGCGACCATCGAGCACCAGGCGCCAGCGGCCCGATCCATCCGCTGGCGCCAGCCGGCAGGCTAGGCGAAGCGATTGGTCCAGTTGCAGGGGGCGACAAAGCACTACTCGCCGCGAGGGCCAGGCTGACCAGAAGACCCCCAACACCCAGCACGACAAATGCCTTTGGCAGCGGATAGGTTCTGTCCGCATCCACCGAAATGGACGGAAGCTTATCCCCTACGCCCGCCTCTTCCGCCGCCTCTGCGTCACCCCAGAACGAGCCCACCCAAAAGAGCAGAAACACCACGACGCCAAAGAAGATCCATCCATAGAGCAAATGGTCGAGACCCACGGCGTAGCGCATCTGCGTGAAGTGGGCAATCAGCACGATCCCCAGAGCGCGGAAACCGTTGGCCACGATCGGCACCACGATTGCAACGGCGACAAAGGCCACCCGACGCCAAGGGCTCGTGTACGTTAGGTACGCGTACAACGAGCCCAGAGCCGTTGACGCGATCAGGTAGCGAATCCCACTGCAGGCCTTCGCTACCTGGAAATCCCCGCTAGGCAGGGAAAACATCATTCCATCGCGATAGATCGGTATGCCAAGGGACTTTACGGCGCCCACGGTAAACGCGGCCGTGTACTCCATCAGCAGTGGAATTAGCCCTTCGCCGAAGGGGACTGCGAACAAGGAAAACACTAAGGCGAACCAGAAACGCCTTACGAAATCGTTACCTAAGAATGCCCACAACGTCACCGCGACCATGCTTACGAACGCCCCCTCCTGGACGACCTGAGCATCCGCAAGACGACCGATCCACCATGAAACCAGCATGGCAGCGAACGCCAACAAGGCGAGTGGGGAAGGGGCAGGAGTCAGTCCTGAGAGTCGCGACCGATCCCGCCAGACGAGCCATAGACAGATTGGGTAGATCACCACACCGTGGGCAAAGGTCTCCGAGCGCCACCAGGTGTGCACCATGCCCGCGGCCGTATCGGTGAATGCCACCGTTAAAGCAGCGACTGCCGTGGCGAGAAATGCGAGTGCCTGCGGCCAGTCCCTGGCACCGCGCGCCGCCACGTTCACGGGAACGCTGATCATTGCCCTACCCCAACGAGCGTGCCAGCAAGGGCCCGATGCGCCTTGCCAAGGCGTTTGGGAGGCGCTTCCAAGCGGAGATGAAGAGACGGTATTTAGGGTTGGTCGGGCTCAGGTTGGGCATGCTCTTGGCCCGGACCAGGTGGTACTCGTAGTACAGCGGTGTGGGCTCGAAGCCCCAATGTCTCTTGAAGTCATAAGAGCCGGTACCAACCTTGCTGCGGCCGTAATCGAACACACGCACGGCTGCGCTTCTGGCAGCGTCCCGCATGACTGACCAATACATGAAGTCGTTCGCGTACAGATGACGCGCACTCTCCTTTCCCCCGCCGTAGTATGGCAATACCTGGTCGCGAAAGTAGAAGCTCATAACCGCGGCAACGGCAGTGTCGCCACTACGCACGGTCAGACTCCGGCAGCGCTCCGGACCAAATACTTCCTGAAGCTTATGGAGGTATCGCACTGAAAAAACCGGAGTCCCTAGGTTGCGCACGCTCTGCGAGTAACAGTCGTAGAGTACCGTCAGGTCGTTGTCTGCTGTCGCCTGAAGCTCCTTTTTGATTCCCTTGCGCACCATCGCACGCTGCTTTCGCGGAATGGCTTTTAGATTCTCCTCATCGTCTGCGGCGATCTCGCGGCGGAACGTAACGTAGAGGTCCTTGCAGGGCCAATCGGGGTTTCGACGGTGCTGATTTCTGAGCTCCAGGTACTCCACGCGCAACTCCCCAGCGAGCTCGCACGCCCGATGCGTCAGCGCTTCTCGTACTTCGCCATCCAGTGCGGCCACTCCGCCGTACACGCAGAAAGGCGTGGAGATTAAGGAGTGTCCAAACAGAAGACTCTTTACCTCGGCCAGCGGAAGCACCCCCACCACAACATCGCCACGCTCGGCAAGCAGGAAGTGAGTACGATGGCCAAAAACCCCGCGCAACACCCTCTCCCAACCGCTTAGGTGGAAGAACGTCGCTTCTGGGCACTCATGCTCCACGAAACGATCCCAGGCTGCGGCATCGTCGGGGGAGAAGGCGCGTACTCGCACTGCTTGCTGCACTCGTGACTCCGCCCCCGACTCAGGTCGCTCGACTGCTGCCGATTTCAGATCGATGAGGCTCATCTCCCGTGCCCTAACGCCCCACCCGGAAGACGTCGCGGAGCGGTGCCCATGTGAAATCGTCCGCAAGCCTCTCTAGGCGTGGAGCCATGCGCTCTAGGTTGAGGTAGTGGCGAAACCTGCTCTTCGCGCTAGCACCGCCGATGCGCGGCTGGTCGACATCGACCTCCCACGGGTGAAAGTAGAAAATCGACGGCTGGCGGAAAGTGCGGTTGAAGCGCGCAATCAAGTACCTTGAGAAGCGGTAGGGGAACAGTCGGAAGAAGCCCCCGCCTCCGCATGGGACTCGACGACCCGCAAGATCCACAGCGCTGACCGGGAACTCCAACAGACCACCCTGGGTCCTCGTGCGAAAGGCCGTACGCGGCGCCTCAGGCATACCGTAGAGGTCGTGCTTTATCGGATAGATACTAGAGCTGTAGCGGTGACCGGTTTCCTCAAGCACATCCAGAGCCCATAGATTGGCGGCGCCGATGGAGTAGCTCGGCGCTCGGTAGCCACAAACGGAGGTACCACTCAGATCTTCCAGGATTCCCTTCGTACGCATCACGTCTTGGCGGAAATCCATCGGATCTTGCTCGGTAACCCGCACATGCTCGTAGCCGTGGCTTGCCAGCTCATGCCCCTGCTCGACGATCCGTCGGACCATCTGTGGGCACCGCTGCGCGATCCACCCCAAGGTAAAGAAGGTCGATCGCACGTCATGGCGCGCGAACAGCTCGAGGATCCGATCTACGTTCGCCTCCACACGTAACTCCAGGCCGTCCCATTGATCGCGCGCGACCTGCTTCTCAAAGGCGGAGACCTGAAAGTAATCCTCTACGTCCACCGACATCGCGTTGATCGGCGTGTCACTGTCAAAGCTGTCCGCAACACTCACCCACTCGTTCGGTGACGTCGCGCACGACGGCCCCACCAAATCCCGACTTGCAACGCTGCTCGGTGTACCCATGGCTATTTCTCGGCGCCGTGCGCGTTGAGTTTGTCGAGCTTTTGTTCCAAGGCCCGAAGACGCGATTCAAGCCGAGACGACTGACGCTCATCTTCACGGCTCGCGGAACCACTATCGACCTCCTCCGGCTCGTCATCGATCTCCGCCAAGTCACCAGCCAGCTCGCTCTGCAGTTCCTCCATGACCATGGAAACGTGCGAGCTGTCGAAGGAATCGATGTCCTCCAGCGACCCGAAAAGAAGGATACGATCCATCAGGATGTTGATCTTCCGTGGAACACCTTCGGTGACTTCGTGGACGCGCTCGTAGGCATCTTCCGTAATCGCCGGGAGCCCGTCCCACTCACAAGCGTTTAAGCGGTACTCGATGTACTCGCGAGTGTCGGACGCACTGAGTGGCTGCAGATGGTAGGAGGCAACAATGCGCTGGCGCAGCTGCCTCATGTTTCGCTTGCGCAAGCCAAGCTGTAACTCGGTTTGACCAATCAAAAAGACCTGCAGGAGCGCCTTGCCTCCGACTTCCAGATTGCTCAGGATCCGAAACTCCTCCAGCACGTCTCGCTGCAGGGTCTGTGCCTCGTCTACGATGAGCAACACGTGCTCGAGCTGCTTTCGAGCCTTGACTAACGCGCGCTCCAAGGACCGAAGAAGTGCTTCCTTACTCTTCCCCTCGAAAGACAAACCCAAGGCTGATGCAACAACAGCAGGGACTCTGTCGGCCGAGAGGTTCGCCGTCGCGATCCGAGCGAACGCAATATCTTGGTTGCTGAGTTCGCTCAACAGGGTTTGAATGAGCAGCGTCTTGCCTGTCCCCACGTGCCCGGTGATGACGACGAAGCCCTCGCCTTGCTCCAATCCATAGCGCAGATAGGACATCGCGCGCTGATGCCCGGCGCTCGGAAAGAAGAAGCGCAAATCAGGAGTGAGCGCAAAAGGCTTCGCGGAAAAGCCGTAGTGTTCGGTGTACATGTGAAAGACGGTCTCAAACTGCTCGCGTGAATAAGACGAGCTGCGGGTCGCCTTGCGGGTCGGCACAGACAACAGGCTGCATCACAGGAAGCGCCTCCCGATAATGAACGTAAGCCGGTTCTCGACGAATTCCTGCGCCTGGCCGTCTCCGTCGAAACGTCGGTACTCCAGGGAGAGATTCGTTCGCGTACCGAGCGAATAGCTCAGTGTGGAGAAAAGCGTCAAACGTTCTACTTCCCCAGTGCCAACAAAATCAGCTAACTCCCAGTTCGCCCCCACCGTAATGCCGGTCTTTACTCCAACGTCCCAGCGGGCGTTGGCGCGGACCCCGCGTGACTCCTCGTCCTCCACCCCAACGACCGGAACGCCAAAGCCGTTGACGCGGTCCGTACGGCGTTCGAAGTAGCCCGTGAGAGACAAACCCAAGCGATTCCCGTTGGCGCTAATGCCCGTAGACAAGCGCCGACGAACAAAGGAATCTGCACTCCCGGGTCGATCGAGACCCACTTGATCGCCCGGAAGCTCATTGTCTATGAACAACCCCAGCTGCTGAAGCTGCAACCGAGAGGCTTGCGGGTTAGTCGACGGGGTCTCCGAGTAGTCGATGTTGAACCTTAGCTTCTCACCCAGCTGATGCGACCAGCTGGCGCGAAGGTTGTCGCCGAATGCCCGCTGCCCGTAGCTCAGGGTAAGTTGGTCGCGCTCCGCCACTTGCCAATCAATGCCAGCGGACCAGATAAAGGTGTCGTACTCGATTTCACTGCGGTGCTCTAGGAAATCGCTCTCGACACCACTGGTAGCGAACACGCGGAAGCCCGACGTAACCCAGTACCCAAGCTCCAGCTGAATGACCGAGAACTCCGCCTCTGAGAGGCCGTTGCCGAACTCGACCCGGTCAAGGTTCGCGCTGGCTGCCCACGTAATGCCCTGTTCGGACTGCCGGCTGGCCAGGCGCAAGTTACTGGACGCGATGTCCGAATCGAACAACTCCGGCCGATCAAAGTCCAGGCGCGTCTGCGCGTGCGAAATCTGCAAGTCGGCGACGCCACCCACGGACTGCCGCCAGGTAGCGCTGGCGTTGAGACCCAATGCATCCGTGCGATTTCCGGTGACAGCGACGTTGTTGTTGATGAAGGGATTCTCAGGGTCTACCACTTGCTGAAACAGATCCCCACCCACGCCGAGAAGCAGATGATCGCCTAGCAACCTAGCCTCAAGGCCCGCGTCGATCTGCTGGAAAATCTGATTGACATCATCCGCCTGCAGGTAGCCCACGGCCTCAAGGCTGTAGTTGAGGTCGACGTCGACCGTGTCGTCTTCCCGGCTGAGTGAGAAGCTTGGGTTGATCACGCCGATAAGATCCGACTGCCGCTCTTCCCCTCCCTGTAGCTGCAGGTTATCGCTGCCGATAGTTCTCAGCTCAGCGGCCGGCACGAACTCCCACTGCGCCAACACGGGAAGCGCGGCGACCATACCCAGGAGAAGGAAGCCCTGAGCTGCGCGCGAGCGGCCGCGCACTCTCCCGCGCCGCCCGGTGGCAAGTACGCTACTACTGCGAGCCATAACCGTAGGGCCCGTCGTAACCGTAGCCGCTGTACTCATCGCCCCAAGCGGTTCGGGTCTTGTTGAGAACCAGGCTAATCTCACCCGTGCCCTCGAGCCCTTCCAAGGACTGCAACACGGCACTCTGAGGCGTGTGACCGGCATGAACTACCACGACGATCTGCCCCATCAGATGGGCCATGGCTTGGGCCTCAGTGGTCGGAATCAGCGGCGGTGTATCAAAAATGATCACCCTATCTGGGTAGCGCTGGCCCAGTTCCTCAACCAACTGCGCAGCTCGCACGCTTGCCAGCAGCTCCGTTGAATGCCTGTGGATAGGCCCCGCCGGCAGGAACCGCATGCTGTCAACGCTCGTCGGAAGGATGACGTCCTGCAGGTCCAACTTCGGATCGCTGATCAGATCGATCAACCCCGGTTGATCCTGTACTTGTAGCGCACGCGAGATATGAGGTTTTGCGACGTCGGCGTCCACGAGAAGCACGGTACGATCGAGTTCGTACGCCATACTCATGGCGAGATTGAAGCTCGTGAAGCTCTTACCCTCTCCGGGCAAGGAGCTGGCAACCATGATCAAGTTGCCTTTCGGCAATCGCGGCACGTTGATCCCGAACGCGTTCGCCAACAGTGGACGCTTTATGCGGCGATACTGATCCTCGATCCTGCGGCTCTCGCCCTCCGCTGGCATGAGGCCGCTCTCGCGCAGGGCGCTGATTGGCAATTCCAAGAAGGGCAGATCTGACCGCCTCGGTGAGCCCGCTCCATCGGCTGCTCCAGCTTGCGACGCCCGCGTGTCGCCGGCAGCGATTGCCTGGGCCAGATCGTCAACGCTCTCTTGAGCATCCCCGCTCGCCGCTTGCCCACTTAGCGGGTGGTCGCCATCGTCTACTTCCTCTTCAATCCGCAGCTCGTCTTCCTGTACAACATCCGAGGAAGCGACCTGATCGGCCTCGTCTTCGAACGCTACCAAGCCGTGCTCCGGCGCGGATATCTCCTGGTCTTCTTGCTGGACCTTCGTGAGATCCGCAGGCGCTTCCTCTCCAGCGCTCTCAGCAATAGGCGACGCACCGCCTTTGCGCTGCGCTCTGCGCTTCTTCATCGCCTTCTCGACGATACTCACAGGCCTGCACCCGACATCAAGCGGGCCGCGAGCGCGACGGCCCTCTCACTGAACGCGACAGACCCCATCCAGGCCACCGCCAGCGTAGCCACACCAACGCCGTACAAGGCGGTCTGCGTGTGCAACCGAAAGCGCTCAGCTGGCGTTTGCATCAGACTCACGCTTCCGATCACTGGCAGACCGCTAATCGAGCTGAGCGCATGCCGGTTGCCGAAGATCGGGTTCAATTGATGATAAAAGAACGCTAGGGCCGCACCCGCTCCTAGGGCTCCGAAAAGCACCATCGTCAGCAGGGCAACGCGATTTGGGCCATCTGGCGTAATGGGCGATTTCGGCGGCTCCAACACGCGGAACTGCACGTCGTCTCCTCGAGACTCTAAAATGAGCGTTGTACGCGCAGCCTCTACACGTTGCTTGTAGTCCTCATAGTTGGCCCGAATGGTGCTTAGGTCGCGCGTTAGGCGCTTGTAATTCGCCTCGACGACAGGGAGGGTATCCACCGCTTCTCGTAGCGACGTCACCTGTGTCCGCTGCTGACGAAGCTGCGCCTCTAGCGTGGCCAGATCTAGTTCGGCGGTCGTAAGCTGTATCCGCATCTCCTGGTAAACAGGATTCAACGCGAGGTCCGAGTCCCCCGCATCAGGTAGCGTGCCGGCCGCCACCGCACGCTCTTCCGCTTGACGCTCATAGAGCGCCTCAAGCCGGTTGGTCGTGGCCACGACGTCGGGGTGCTTATCGGTGAACTCAAGCCTCAAGTCCTCCAAGCGCTGCTCCAGAGACAGTATCTGCGCGTCTACTGACGTGGTGACGCTGCTCGTCGCGCCTGGCACAAGGCCAAAGACAGCCTCTTCTCCGGCGATCCTCTGACGCAGCAAGTCGCGCTTTTCCCGACTGATGCGAACCGCGGCATCGAGGCGATTCTGCATTGATATGGCGCCCTCTAGGCGCGCGTAGTAGTCACCCTCTTCACCTGGCATCCGACCTACGTTCTCGCGCTGAAAATCCGCGAGTGCATTCTCCGCGTCGTTCAACTGTTGCTCGTAGCTTGCGAGCTGCTGTTCCAGAAACTCGAGAGCCTCCTCCCTACCCCTTCGATCCACATCGACCGTCTCGCTTACGAAAGACTCGAGGAGCGTCGAGACCACCTCGTACGTCATCGCAGGGTCTGTGTCGGTGAAGCTAAGATTGAATATAGCACTGCCACTATTGCTTCGCTCTCGCGTCAAGCGGATCGCTCTTCGCAGAGAATCGAGCAGATTTTCATACTGTCGCGGTGTGCTCGCGCGCAAGTCCAAGTCCGTCTCGCGACTGACCGCCTCGAGGCGAGGACGACTGAGCAGAGCACGTGACATGAGTTCCACTTCGCTCATCACATTGTTTGCGACGACGCGTCCTTCGAGCAGGGGTCGCAGCGCGGACTCCGTGTCCACCGCGACACGGGCATCCACTCGGAAAATATCTGGCAACGTGTAGACGTATCCCCAACCGAATAGAGCGATCAACCACGCCAGCAGGAGTCCACGCCAACGGAATCGCCAAACGCCGCGAACTTGCTCGATGAGTTGCGTGAAGATTTCTTTCATTTTCCGTAAAGCTCCAGCGTCTGCGCGCCACGGTAGCAAGCATTCAAAGAGTGATCAGAACACCGACTCTGGAATGATCAGAACATCACCCGGGCGCAGCGGCACATTGGCCTCGATTCGGCCCCTGTTCAGTAAGTCATGGAGGCGAACAGGGTACTCCTGCTGCTGACCGCCGACATAGCGCACAAGCTTTGCGCGGTTCCCCGCCGCTTCGGGCGTCAACCCGCCGACCTCGATCATCACGTCGAGCACGGTCATACGGTCGCGATAGGCCAACGCTTGCGGTCGCGTCGCTTGTCCAACCACGCGAATCTGCTCTCCAAAGGTGCCGACGAAACCACCCACGATCACCGTCACCTTCGGGGTACGAATGTACTCAGCCAGTACCGCCTCGATATCCTTGGACAACTGCGTCGGCGTCTTACCTGCCGCCACCATGTCTTCTACCAGCGGTGACGAGATCCGACCGTCTGGCCGCACGGGCACATCAATTGACAGATCAGTATTGCGCCAGACGAAGATGCTGAGCTGATCGCCCGGACCGATGATGTACTCGGCGCCCTCACCCGCGGCTGGGATAGTCGTGACAGGGTCGCCCGCGGGGCTGCTGGCGCAACCGCAAACGGCGCAGACCGCGAGGAGTGGACCGGCTTGCATCAGCCACCGTCGAAAGTTCTTGATAGTCATCGAAAGCTCCCTTCGCGCTTCCACTACAGCTCTCCCATCAACTGCTCAGCCTCGCTTCGGGTGGAGAAGCCTCCACCAGCTTCGAGCGCTCGAGTCAGCACCGTTCGTGCTTCTTCCATGTCACCCGCGCGAGCCAACCCCGCCGCCAGGTGGTAGCCGATATCGCCGTTCGAAGGCGCCGCTTCCCAGGCATCACGCAGCATGGAAACGCCGTTCTCGAGTTGACCATCGAGAATCAGCATCCAGCCGTAGGTATCCTGGATGGCGGGACTAGCGCTAGCAAGATCAAGCGCGTTCTTCGCTGCCTCGAGAGCACGCGGGTCGCGCAGTTCAGAGTACGCCCAGGCGAGATTGTTCCAGGCGACCACATTGCTTTCGTTTTGCTCCAACAGGAGTTCATAGTCCGCCGCCGCTTGGGAGAGATCGCCCTTGCCCTGAGAGTATTGCGCAGCGGCAAGGCGCACGGTCCCATCGGTGGGAGAACTTTCCAACCACTGTCGCAGCACCTTATCGGGGTCCGCATCACCACGCCGGGCTCGGGCTTCGAACAACCGCATCACCAAGGGTGACGCTTGCCGTTCGGCGAAGGCCGCCTCGTAGGCGCCGATAGCTTCATCCAATTGCCCCCGGGCGAGCGCGATATCTCCATTCAACATGGTACTGAGGGTACCCGTCCCCTCCGGCGTCGCCTCGACCAGCTTAGCCAGCAGAGACTCGGCCAAATCGGTGCTACCCTCACCAATCGCCAGGCGCGTCGCGAGCTCGAGCCCAACACTGTCGTTTGGTTCGTATCGCAGAAGCTGATCCACCGTCTGTTGCGCCTGGACTCGATCGTTGGTAGCAAACTCAGCCCGAGCGAGGTTACGCAGAGGTTCGATGGAAGACGGCTCAATCCGCAAGGCCGTACGAAGGCTGGCCATGCCCTCGTCCATCTTTCCCTGTCCCAGCTGGGCGATACCTAGGGCATTGTGAGCGCTGGGCAAGGAGGGTCGTACTGCGACGAGTTCGCGCGCTACCTCCTCGGCGTCTACGAAATTCCCATCACGCGCTTGCAGCTCAATCAGCTGCAGACGTGCGGCCACTGCTTTCGGATCGGCGCCGCGGGCTCGCTCGAGGTTGGCTCGCGCACCCTCCACATCCCCCGCCCTGAGCTGCGTGCGCGCGAGCGCATCGAGAGCGATGGCGTTGTCGGGGTTGTTGTCGACGAAGGTCCGCAGGAGCGCCGTCGCACGATCAACGTCGCCATTCGCCACAGCGATGCTGGAGAGATTGATCATCGAACTCGTATGTCCAGGGTCCAGCTCCAAAGCGCGTCGGAAAAAGCGTGACGCGAGCGCTGTGTCCTGGCGCATCTCGATCAAGCCCTGCAGGCTGACCGCGGGTGCTGACTCCGGGAAGCGCTGTGCGGCTTGCGCGGCTTTGGCTCGCGCCGAAGGGAGGTCGTCTCCGCGCAGGGTCACTAGGGCATCGAGCACCGCTGCGCGCTCCTCGTTTTGCGGCGTGCTCCACTGGCCATCCCCAAGCAGGGTCTGCGCCTCTTCTAAGCGCTGGCCCAACATGTAGGCGGTGATCAGCTCGAGGCGAGTTTCTTCATCACCCGGATTTTCCCGAAGCACACGCTCCCAGAGCACGACTGCCGAACCGAAATCGCCTGTCTCCGCGTTGGCGGCGCCGAGCAGTGACATCACCGCGTCCTGCGAGAGCGCACCCGCCCCAGCATCACCTTCGGTGCCGCGGTTCTCGCCCCCGGCTTGGGCCGCGGCGAGGAGCTTGCGCACTTGGGGGTCATTCGGGTTGCGCTTGGCTAGACGCTCTAGGACCAGCCGCGCCTGAGCGTACTCCTGTCGGGACAGATTGATCGTCGCTTGAAGCATCTGCCCTGCTTCAAACTGAGGGGCTTCGACGACGACGCGCGCGGCCAACTCGCTAGCCAGCGCGAGGTCTTTGCTCTCGAAGGCGATCCGTGCACGGAGGTATTTGACGAGCACATGATCCGGCTGCAGCTGGTTCAGCGTCTCGATCGACTCCGCTGCCCCCTCCAGGTCACCCGTCGCAAGTTGGGCCTCCGCCATAGACAAGTGTAAGTCCCAGCTAACGGGGCGCTGCTGCTGGGCCAGTGGCTGCGCCAAACCTTGCTGGTACTGATCGACTGCATCGTTGACCCGCCCGCGCGAGTAGAGGTACCGACCGTAGTCCAAACGCACCCGGGGTGAGTCGCCGTGAGCCGCTACCGCCTTGGAGAAGGCCTCCTCCGCTACCACCCGATCGCCCTTGGCAAGGGCTGAGCGAGCAACGCCCAAAAGCGCGCGCTCCTCATTCGGATCGAGCTTGAGCGCGCCCTGATAGGCACGGAGGGCTCGATCCGCATTCCTATCAGTCTCGTAGGCCAGGCCGGCGAGGCCCAGTATCGTCGCGCTTTGCTCCTCGGCATTGGCGAGTTCTGCGAGAGCTTCTCGTGGTCGTCCCAACAGAATCAACGCTTCGGCCATCTTCGGAATGGTCGGCTGGGCGTCGTAGCCGAGATCGCGGGCTCGCCTGAGCTCCTTCTCGGCCGATGCGGCGTCGCCGAGCCTCAAGGTGGCCGAACCCAGCTCGAAGCGCGCCTGAGCGTTGTTGGGTTCGTTCGCAACGGCATTGCGTAGATCGATGATCGCCTCACGGTAGCGACCCTCGTCACTCGCGGCGACCGCGCGTGAGATCAACTCAGGCGTGGGGACATCACCGCCGCAACTCGACAGGAGCATCAGGGCAGCCATCGCCACCCCTGCGTGGCGCACCCTCTGCATGAACATCATCTGCTGCTCTCCATTCATTCCGCTTTAGCCGATCCGTTGCCCAGGGCGTGCTTCTGCATGAGGTCGTAGAAGGTCGGCCGCGTCACGCCGAGTAGCTCCGCCGCCTTCGAGATGTTGCCGTCCGTCATGGCTAACCCGCGCTGCAACGCTTGGCGCTCCGCCTGCTGGCGCACCGCGCGCAAATTAAACTGATCTCGTTCAACCGGCTCAACATCTTCGAGTCCGAGATCGAGTGCCGTAATCTGCTTGCCTTCGGCCATGATGACCGCACGATTCACCCGGTTCTCAAGCTCTCGCACGTTGCCGGGCCATCCGTAGGCGTCGATCGCCCACACCGCGTCGCTCGAATACCCTCGAATGTTGCGTCCGTGCTTAGCACTGAGACGAGACAGGAATGCTCGGGCAAGAACAATTGCGTCCTGGTCGCGTTCACGTAGCGGCGGAATGTCCGCCGTCACCTCACTAATCCGGTAGTAGAGATCCTCGCGGAAGCGGCCTTCAGTGATCGCACTCTCCAAGTGTTGGTTCGTTGCGCAGACCACACGCACGTCCACGGGGATCTCCTCGCGCCCCCCAACCCGCTCGACTACCCGCTCTTGGAGGAACCGAAGGAGCTTGGCTTGCAGGGGCATCGGCATGTCGCCGATCTCATCGAGGAACAGCGTGCCGCCGTCCGCATACTCGATCTTGCCAGGGGTCTGCTTGGTCGCGCCCGTAAAGGCGCCCTTCTCGTAGCCGAACAGCTCACTCTCGAGCAAATTCTCAGGAATGGCCGCACAGTTGATAGCGATGAACTTCTTTTTCGTCCGTGGGCTGAGCGCGTGCACTGCCCGCGCCAACACTTCCTTCCCGGTGCCGCTCTCCCCCAACAAAAGCGTGGTCGCCACGGTAGGCGCGACCTTCTCGATCAATCGGCAGACCTTCATCATGCGATCGCTGCTAGCGATCACGCCCTCAAGGGGGGAGTTGGCCTGGGAGGCCATCAGGCGGCGGTTGTGGTCCTCGAGCTCGTGCAGGTAGAACGCGCGATCGACGATGAGTTTCAGCACGTCCGTATCGAGGGGCTTGTGGTAGAAATCGTAAGCGCCGAGGGAGACGGCCTGAACTGCCCGCTCGCGGTCGCCATTGCCGGTCACCACAATGACTTTGGTGTGGGGCGCGAGCGCCAGAATCTCCTCTAAGGTCTTTAAACCCTCGGTGACGCCATCCGCGTCCGGCGGCAGGCCTAGGTCCTGCAGCACCACTGCGGGCTCTGCCCGACGCAGCTCGGCGATGGCCGCCTGACGGTCGCCAGCGATCAGCACCTCGTAGTCGTCGAAACACCATTTGAGCTGCTTCTGCAGCCCGGCATCATCTTCAACCACCAGTAGTGGCAGCTTCTTGCTCACCCAACCGCCTCCGTACGCGAGGCCGCCGCTTGGGCGGCGATACCCTCGTCCTCGCTGTGATAGACAGAAGCCTCCGCAACAGGCAGCAGCGGCAGGCTGATAACAAAGCGGGTGCCCTGGCCGGGCTGGCTGTGAACGTTAACATCACCGCCGGCGGCGCGAACGAACTCTCGCGCCTGATAGGCGCCGATGCCCATGCCCTTGTTTCCTTTTGTTGTATCGAAGGGCTTGAACAGGCGCTCGCGAATGAAACGATCGTCCATTCCAGTACCCATGTCCGTGACCTGGATCACGCCGCGCGCTGCCGCTTCATCGGTATGTACGCTGATCTTGACTTCGGAATCGTCGCTGCTCGCTTCCTGCGCATTGCGAACGATGTGACTTAGCACCAGGGCGAACTGCTCGCGCGCCGCCTCAACGAATAGACCCTCGTCCCGCACCTCAACGAACACAGGCAACACACCGCGCGAACAATCGGCGGCTACCTTACGACATAAATCGCCCAGGTTTACTCGTGCCGACGTTGAACTTACGCGCCCGGACTGCAACTGTTCCAACAGGCGCCCCATACGCTTCACGGAGTTGTCCACCGTCTGAATCGCATCCTCGACGAAGGCCGGATTGTCCTTATGTCGGGCCGCGTTCCCAACCACCAGAGACTGCTGCGCGATCAGATTCTTCAGGTCGTGCATGATGAACGCTGACAGTCGGTTGTACGCGTCGAACTGGCTCGCCTCGGCGACGCGTCGCGCCGACGCATGCTCCGCGAGCACGCCAGCCACCTGACGGCCGACGGTCTTCAGCAGATCGATGTCTTCCCAAGTCAGCGAATGGGCGGCCCGAGGATTTGCGAGCACCACGATGCCAAGCAGGCTACTGCCGTGAAGAAGGGGTAGTACGAGCCAGGCGCGCTGCTCGCCGATCAGCCATTCGGGCAGCTCCAGATCGCTGTAGCGCTCGTCGCTGGCCTTCACATCGCCTAGGTCGATTATCCACTCCTGCTCCTGCAAGAAACGCACGAGCGATGAGTCCGCGGGGATCGCCGGTGAATCGCGACCCGCGAAATCGCCGCCCGCCGGTTCATAGTCGCTGTTCGGATCGTCGCGGACCCACAGTCCGGCGTTTGGGCTGTCCATGATCTCCGCTACTGCTTTCAGGGCTCGAGCCGGAACAGGCGTCGTATCATCAGCGGCTGGAACGAAGAGCAGACGAATCACCCGTAACCACTCTTCGCGGTAGTCGAACTTGTAGGCATAGAAGTGCTTGTTCAGAAACACCCTGACGTTGGCGCGCGCCTGACCTGAGAACAGGGCGACCGCCAACACCAGCACCGCACCGACCAAGAACACCACCTGCGCCATGGCGCCCCAGCTGCCACCGATCGAGCGCACGTAGTAGCCACCTGCGGCCATCGCGAGCAGATAGGCACCCACTGCAGCCATGCTTGTGGAGTAGAACGCGAGACGCCGTGAAATCCTCAGCGTCGAGCGCCCGTCCGGAAAGCGAGAAGCGGAGATGGATAGGAGCGGGACCGTCATAGCCCAAACAGCACCGCGGGCAGACCACAGCTCTCCGCTAAGGCGCTGTAGAAGGAGCCCTTCGGCGTAGAAGTACAGATCAACCGCGAAAGCCACTCCCAGCGCAAGGCAAAGGTGTTTGTATGCCCAACGCCCCTCCTCATCGGAGTTTCGGTACAGCTGCTCCACCATTAGTGCGCCGGTAGCCGCGATTACCAAGCCGGAAAGATGATAGGTGCGTGCCAGCCACTCGGGTAGCGGTACCCCGACGAGCACTTGCACCCCTACCAGCACCGGCGCGCTGACCCAAACAGCGGTAACCACTGCGCGAGCGGTGGCCGGCGTGCGATCCGTGGCCTCGCGCCCGGCATTGAGTAGGGTCAACATGAGCGACAGCCAAACACCAGCCCGCAAGGCCTCGGTGAGGAATACCCACTCAGCCGCTGGACGCAGCGAAAGGTTCGCAGCATGCAGGGCGGCGATCGTGCACCAGGCGATGGTCACGAGGCAGGCAAGCACCAAGCTACCGCCGCCAAGGCGCTGGCGCCGGCGTGCCAACAGAAAGCCTAACAGTGCGGCGAAGGCGACTGCCCCGATGGAGTAGCTAAGTGTCGCTGCCTGCACCTGTTCAGCCCCCCGCCAAAACCAGCGGCGCTGCGGCGCTGCGCCCCCCGATTGCAGTGCTGGCGCTCAACGCGCGCCCTGGCGCAGGAGGACCACCTCAGCCGTCTGCAGCAGAATCATCAGATCGAAGACCACGCTGCGATGCTTAAGGTAGTACAGGTCGTACTGCAACTTCTCCATGGCGTCCTCGGTCGAGGAGCCGTAGCGGTAGCAGAGCTGAGCCCACCCGGTAATCCCTGGCTTCACAAAGTGGCGCTCGCGGTAGTACGGGATCAGGGCGCTGAGCTCCTCGACGAAATTCGGGCGTTCCGGTCGCGGTCCGACGAAGCTCATGTCACCACGCAGCACGTTGAAAATCTGCGGCAGCTCGTCGATTCGGTACTTGCGAATCACGGCGCCCACGCGGGTGACACGCTTATCGTTTTCGATCGCCCACACGGCCTTGCCGCCGCTCTCAGCATCGGGGGACATACTGCGGAACTTCATGACCTCGAAGTGCCGCCCCTCGAAGCCAACTCGCACCTGCTTGTAGAGCACTGAGTGCTTGAATCCGCTTTCTACCCAAATTGCCAACGCCGTAATCAGCATGACCCACCACGTGAGCGCGAGTAGCGAGAGACTCGCAATCACATCGAAGATACGCTGTACGCGAGAGTGCAGTAGATTTCGACTGAATCCCTCGGAGAAGATCATCCAGCTCGGGTAGAGCAGATCGAGTTTGACCTTGCCCGTCTCGCGCTCTACGAAGCTGATGGCGTCGGTAACGTTGATACCACGCAGCTTGCAGTCCAGCAGCTCCTGCACGGGAAAGGCGTTACGGCGATCATCGATCGCCACCACGATCTCATCGATGTCATGTTCGCGCGCGTACCCGAGAAGACTGCTCGCCTCCAGATCGATGACCTGCTCATCTTCCACCTCGCGATCGAGGTTCGGCGGAGGCACGAAGCCAAGCAGGCGAAAGCCGCGCATGTCGTAGCGCTGCGGCAAACTCAGCAAGCCGGCGGCCTTGCGACCAGCGCCGTAAACCAGCACTCGTCGCTTAAACAGATTTTCGCCCGCCAGGCGATAGAAGGCGATGCGTACCAGCGAAACCAGGCCGAGCGCCGTGACCAGAGCGCCGCCGAGCGCAGTGGGGTGCACAGACGCGGCCGGAAATGCGTAGAACACCAGGACGAGGGCTAAGCCCGCCATGAACAGCCCCAACACCACGCGCAAGATCATCCCGAGCGTGCGCTGGATGCTGCGCACTCGGTAGAGCCCCATCGAGATGAAGCTAAGGCTCGTGACCGTAGCGAAAAGCAAGCACCAGGGCTGGGGGAGGCGTGCGACGTGCTCGTCTGCGGTGACGGCAACCGCGATGGCCGCCGCGGCGAAAAGGATGACGAACTCGAAGACTGCAAGCAGCAGTACCGGCAAGTTCACGTAGTGACGCAGGAACTTGCTGATGATGCGTGGGCGTTGGTTACCAGCACTCACTCGTTGCTGGGCACCGACCGGATAATGCGTGCTCATGTGCTTTCCTGTTTTGCCGGCACCGCGTAGTTCTCACGGCACCAGTTCCGTCGTCCATGACTCGACAGCTGCATCGGTCTCGGTAAGCGGGAAACCCGCCCAGGGTGATGAGAGATCTCACCCCAGGGGTTCGCCGCTGCAGGGGTTCCATGCGAGGCCCAGCACGAGCATCTGACGGCGTCTTCGACCTGCTCCGTCGAAGGACCCCGGGGACGCTAAAGCCTGGACCGACAGTCCAATGTGACTTCCGTCACAAATGTCTGGTCGCTAACCTGCAAACAGGCGTTAAATCGAGATTATTGTAACCGAGCCGCGCCTATAAGTCTTTAAAGGATAGAGAATTAGTCGGGATTGTCGCCGAACTGGGTCAAGTCCCCGAGAGTCCCCCTTCAAGCGGCCTCCCAAGTGCCCGTTCCCACCGCTCGAACTGCCGGCGAGTGCAGCGCCGATTGCTCGGACCGGCGATTGACAGCATCCGTATCTTCGTATCTTCGTCAATCAGTCGCGATCGCGCGTCTCTGGCGATCGTGTGCGCGCGGCGTGGGGCACCCGCAGCAAGGGTGCCGGCAGACGCTCACTAGTGAGCAGCAGGTGTTCGCCGTCGATCACTGCGGCCTCAGCCTGCTTGAGGCGGGCGCTCACGATCGGCCGTGGCGGCGTCGATAGGAGCTGCTCGGGTGAACTCGGGACCTGGCTATCGAATAGGTACGGGCGTGCGTAGGTCATGACCAACAGGCCAACGTTCGGCACGTAGTCGAGAGCCGTCGGCTGCGACGCGTAAATCCCGTATCGGGGATCGGTCACCATGGCTGAAAGCGACGGCGGCGGAATCGTGGCCACCTCGGCCACCTGGCGCGCGGTCACTGCGTCGGCCGGTGTCGGCGTATCGCTCGCCAGAGGCACGGCGTAGAGCACGGGCGGCACCGTACGCTTGCTCAGCACCAACACCTGCCCCGCCTCAAGATCCAACGCGATACCCTCCGCATCCCGCGGCCCCCCCGGATAGCGTAAATGGATGACCCGATCCACGCGAACGGCGGCAGCGGCCCGTCCCTGCGCCAAGTTCGGCTCGGCTACTAGGTAGAGCGATACGTAGGGGCGGTGTGCATCATTGTCGCCGACGTCACCGATGACGAGTGTGCTGCGACCGTCGATCACCCCGGCTGCCAGGTCTTCCCAATCGCGATTGCGCGCGCCGAGCACGGGCACACTGGCGAGGCGTTCGCCATCGCGGTCGATCGCGTGCAAGTAGGCGCCGTTGCCGCTGTCATTGAGCAGCCACAAGCGGTTCGGATCGCTCGGCGACACGGCGATCCCACTGATCTCGCGCAAGCGCCCATCCACCACCACACCGATTTGGCCAGGAAGGGGCGTAGGTCGCGGCGCGGCTGCCAAAAGGCCCCAGGGCCCCGTGACTGCACAGCACAGCGTGCAACACGCAATCCTCGTCAGCGTACCGACCTTGCGCCTCTCCCTCACGAGCGGGTCACCCGAGGATGTGGCAGTGCCCAACCCTGCTCTAACCATGCCTGGATCCCGTCCTCAATCTCCCCCAACGCGCGTTCGAACTGGGCTCGCGTACCGCCGACCGGATCGTCGATATCGCCGACCGTAAACCTGCCGAGCGCCGCCACCTGGGACGACAGACGCCCGCGCTGGCGTCGGATCCACCTCGCCTGATCGTCGGACATCACCATCAGCAGCGTGTCGCCATCCACCTGCTTCGGCAACAGCTGGCGACCGCGGTGCCCGCTGATGTCAATACCGCGCTCAGCCATTAGCTGGATCGACAGGGGATCCGCCGGCAAACCCACACACGCGCGCACGCCAGCGGACGTTACCTGCACACCCGTACCGCGTTCGCGCAACGCAACCGCCAGAAGCGCATGCGCAATGGGCGAGCGGCAGACATTGCCCACGCACACGGTGACCACTTGACTCGGCAGCGGGCGTGCCCCTACGGCCGCTTCCTCTCGCCTATCCACCACCAGTACTCACCCCCGCCTCGTTCGGCGTAAAGGCATCGGCTCGACGCAGATCCGTGACCACAGCGAGAAGCACGATGGCCGCCATCGTGAACGCTGCCGCCACCACACCCGCTCCCACCACACCGATCCGCTCCGCCAGCAATCCCAAGGTCACGCTCCCGATGGGCGTACCCGCCATAAACGTCAGCATGTACATCGCCAATAGGCGCGCGCGAAGCGCCGTCGGCGAACGCTCCTGGACGATCGTGCGCCCGAGGGCGATCGCCACTCCCGTGCCCATGCCCCACAGGCCCATGCCCAGCACGACGCCCGAGATCGACGATGACAGGCAGATCAGCGTGAGTGCAATGCCGTTCGCTCCTATCGCTAGAAATAGGTTGGTTACGTGGCGCCTCGCCAGGCCCCGTCGGCGAAGGAGCTCGATGGTCATGGCGAGGGTTCCCAGCATGAAGGCCGTATTGGCGAAGGCGAGTTCTCGGGCACCGCTCCCCTCGAGCTCGAGCACGAGCTTGGGGACGATAACGAAGTAGGCACCGTTGTAGCAGATGCCTGTCACCAGGTTGACCAGCATCACTGGGGTCAAGCCAGGCGCCACCCGCAGCACTGAGAGGGGCTCGTGAAGGAGGCCTCGTATCGCCGCACGCCGTTGCTGCGCCTGCACGTGGCGAGGCTCGCCGGGTGCAGGCAAGCGCAGAGCAGCTAACGCGCCCATAAGTAGCATGAGTGCCATGAACTTGAACATGAGCCCTGCCCCCGTTCGCTCCACCCAGCCGGCTAGCGTGAAGCCAATCACCTGGACACCAAACTGCACCGCCGTAGAGGCGGTCACAAAGCGTTGGATCTGGCCTCCCGAGACCGGCCCCACCAGCGAGTCACGCGCCGGACGGACGAAGGCGGAGGCGGTACCCACGCAGCACAGGTAGGCGAGGAGCAGTCCGTAGGTGAGATGGCCGGCGAAGGTGATGAGTCCAAGCGCCGCCGCGAGCGCGCCGAGCAGCCCCTGGCTCATGAGGAGCACTCGCCGTTCATCGTAGCGATCGGCGACCCAGCCGCCGAGCAGCACGCAGAGCACCGTCGGTAGGGTGAAAACCAGATACGCGTAGCCGAAGTAGCGTGCCCCATCGAGGTGCAGCTGATGCCCCACGATCCAAGGCACCAAAACGGACAGCATGCCCTGGGGGATGAACCAGCTGGCAACACCTGCCAAGTACCAGCGCATCAGCGGCAGCGCCGTGGCTCAGCCGACGAAACGCCGTCGGGAGACTTTACAGATGACACTGCAACGGCCCGGCTTCTGGCGAGCAAAACGCACGTTTCATAGGGTATCCCCACAACGGGCACGAGACTTGCTTCACCAGAGTTCACGGTTTCGGCGTGCGGGCTCGAACCACTGCGACAGGCCCAACGGACACCTGCCTCGCTACTGCTCCTAGCGCGGTGGGTGGTCGCTAGGTTCGCGCCCGCTCGCGTTTTCACGCGCCCTCCTCGTCGCCGGAACCTTCCGCGAGCGTTGCATCCCACCCCTCTAGCACCACGATCGCGTGCGCCTGCACGGGCCACCAGGCCTCGCCGGCGATGGACTGCTGTTGCGTCGGACCGCGGATGTCCTGCCCCGCTTGGCCCGCGGTGTCCAACGCGAGGCGCCAGTCGATCCCGGGATAGCGCGGCACCATGAACCGGGCCAGGCGATCCGCCATGTTTACCATCACGTGCAGGTGAGGCTCCCGACGTTCGACCCCTGCCAGCGTGAAGGCCAGCTCCCGGGCTTCCCCATCCTCCCAATTGGGTCGGTGCAGGCGTCGCCCATGCCACTGGATATCCGGTAGGAGCGCACCGCGAGCGGCCTTGCCGGTGAGGAATCCTCGCCGCTGCAGGCTCTGATGGCGTCGGCGCAAGGCGATCAATTCGCGCACAAAGTGCAGCATGTGCGCGTGGCGCACAACGGACTCCCAATCGAACCACCCGGTGGGATTGTCCTGACACCAGGGGTTGTTGTTGCCCTGCTGTGAGCGCAACACCTCGTCGCCCGCGTTGATCATCGGCGCGCCTTGGCTCAACAGCAGCAGCGTGAGGTGGTTGCGCACCTGCCGGGCACGTAAGGTGAGCACTTCGGGGCGGTCCGTGTCCCCCTCCACACCGTGGTTGCGACTGAAGTTGTGGTCGCCGCCGTCACGATTACCCTCGCCGTTCGCTTCGTTGTGCTTACGCTCGTAGCTGACGAGGTCCGCCAGGGTGAAACCGTCGTGGCAGGTCACGAAGTTGACGCTATTGCGCGGCGTACGGCCGCTGCCTTGGTACATGTCGGCACTACCGGCGATGCGCGCCGCCAGCTCAGCATGAGCGCCGGGCTGACCGTGGACGAAGCGGCGCACGCAGTCCCGATAGCGACCATTCCACTCTGCCCAACGAAGGCCCGGGAAGCTTCCCACCTGGTAGAGTCCAGCCGCATCCCAGCATTCGGCGATCAGATGCGTCTTGGCCAGTACGGGCTCCAGCTCGATCGCCCACGCGGCGGGCGCATCGTGGTGCACGCTACCGTCCGCCAGGCGCGTGAGGGCGCTGGCAATGTCGAAGCGAAAGCCGTCCACATGCATCTCCCTCACCCAGTAGCGCAGGCAATCGAGGATCATGCGCAGCACCCATGGATGGTTTGCGTTGATCGTGTTGCCGCAGCCCGTGTAGTCCTGATATTGGCGCCGATCTTCGGGCGAGAGCATGTAGTAGAACGCGTTGCCCGCCCCTTTGAAGTTGATGACGGCCCCGCCGGCCCCGCCCTCGGCCGTGTGATTGAAAACCACGTCCAAGATGACGCCGATGCCCACCTCGTGAAGCGCCTTCACCATCTGTCGAAACTCATGCCGCGCCGTGTCGGGCGAGGTAGCGTAGCCCGGGTGTGGGGCGAAGAAGCTGTAAGTGCTGTACCCCCAGTAGTTCCGAAGCCCGGCGTCGCGCGTGCCAGGAGGCACCTCTTGCTCGTCAAAGGCGAATATCGGCAGTAGCTCGACGTGGGTAACCCCTAGGGACTGCAGGTACGGAATCCGCTCGATCACGCCGAGGAACGTGCCCGGCGAGGTGACCTCTGCCCCCGCGCCACGGGTGAAGCCCCCCACATGCATCTCGTAGATGACCGCAAGCTCGAGGGGGATGTGCAGGGGCGCATCGTCTACGGCCGGCTCCCGAGCCAGATCGAGGACGATGGCGCGAATGGAGCGGTGCCGAACCGCTGGTCCTTGCCCAAGGTGGTCTTCGCGACGCCAATGGGACGTATCTACGGCCCTGGCGTAGGGGTCCACCAGCTCACGTAGAGGATCGAAGCGATGACCCGATGCAGCCGTATCGTCCGGGCCATCCAAGCGCCATGTGTAAAGCGTACCGTGCGCCACCCCCGCCACATGGACGTGCCAGATGCCATGATCGAAGTGCACGCTGCGATCCAACTCAACCGCCTGGTAGGGGCGCACGTCCTGCGAGTGTCGATACAGCAGTAGTTCTGCGTGGGTCGCATCGGGCGCGCGCAGGGCGAAGTTGACACCGCGGGCATCAGTGGTCGCACCAAGGGGTTCGGTGACGCCGGCGCTGACCGCCGACGGCAAAGCTGCTGGGGGCATCTGAATCGCTGACGTGTGCGCTACGCGGTCAACTGCACCCGCAGGCCCTCTGGCTTGCGCGGATCCCCGGAGAGACGCACCTCGGGCCGATTTGCATCGAGGTGGCGTACCGTCTGAAACACTGCGATCAGATCGTCGCTACCCGCGCTCGCGGCGAGCGCATCCAGGCCGAGGGCGTGGCCATCCGCGTCCCTCAGGGCGGCCAGCACCGCATGCTGGAGCTGCAGTCGCTCGCCCGCCGCTCGTTTGCCGGCCTCCACGCCCGGCTGGTGGTAAGCGTTGATGTTCACCAGGTGGGCGTACAACCCCACAGTGCGTTCGTAGAGGGCGATCAGGGCGCCGAGGCGACGGGCGTCCACCACGGGGACGGTGATCGTAATCGAGCGCCGCCCATTCTCTGCCAGCGCTTGGCGCGTGCCATGCAGAAAGCCCGACAGGTAGTCGGCGCTGCTCGTATCGTGCTCAACGGTGACCGACCCACCGTCGCGGCCTCGGAGCACTTCAACGAAGGTCACGAAGAAATTGTCGAGCCCCTCCCGCAACTGCTGCACGTAGGCATGCTGATCCGTCGACCCCTTGTTCCCGTACACGGCGATGCCCTGCTTCACGGCCTTACCGTCAAGGTCGGTACCCTTGCCCAGGGACTCCATCACCAGCTGCTGCAGGTAGCGGGAGAAGAGAAGCAGCGAGTCCTTGTAGGGAAGCATGACCATGTCGCGCTGCCCTACGCCCTCGCCCGCTGCATACCAGCCCAGAGCCAAGCGGGCCGCCGGATTCTCAGCCAGGTTCGCGACGCGAGTGGCCTCGTCCATGACGGCTGCGCCCCGCGCCATCGCCCCCGTGTCGATCCCCGCTAGCGCCGCGGGCACCAAACCCACGGCACTGAACAAACTCGTTCGCCCACCGACCCAGTCTTCCATGTAGAAGCGCGCCAGCCAGTTCTCCTCGCGTGCGGTCGCATCGAGCTTGCTGCCGCGGCCGGTGATCGCGATCGCCTGTGGCCCCATCTCCAGATCGTGGGACTCGAAGACGTGCGCGACCTCGAGCATGCCGTTGCGCGTCTCCGGCGTGCCCCCGGACTTGCTGGTGACGACCACGAGCGTGGTGCCGAGGCGAGGCAGCAAAGGCGCCACTACCCGGTCGATACCCTCTGGGTCGGTATTATCGATGAAATGAGTGCGCAGCCCTCCCATCTCCGTAGCTGCAGCCAGCGCTTCCACCAGCAGCTGAGGCCCGAGGGCCGACCCGCCGATGCCGATGCACAGCAGATCCGTAAAGCGCTCATGGCGCTCGGGTCGGATCGTCTGATCCAGTACACCGCGAGCGAAAGTGGTGACAGCCTCGCGCGTGTTGCGAATGCTCTCGGCAAGCTCGCCGTTGGGCGCGAGCTCTGGGGCGCGAAGCCAAAAGTGGCCGACCATCCGACGCTCGTCGGGATTGGCGATGGCGCCGGACTCCAACGCATGCATTTGGGCGAAGGCTGCCGCAAAGCGCGGGGTCAGCTCCGCTTCCAAAGCCGGGGAAATCTGCGCCAAGCTCAGGTCGATGGCCAGTTCGAGCTCGCGGTGGATGTAGAGTCCTGAAAAATAGGGCGGCCAGTCCACGCTGCGCTCGCTCATCGTCGGAACTCCTCCGCAAGGTATGGCGCATCCAAGAAGGCGCGTAGTTTGCCACGTTGCCGCGACGCTTGCCGTGCCGTGCGACGGCTTGCCCGCAACGTTTTCGCGCACAGGACCCACTTCCTCGCGACTGCGTACCGCGCAAAGGGGACACCCTTACCCCGATCGACCAAGGAGACACCATGTTCAGCAAGCTGATGGCATATGCCGCCCTACTTTTGCTCGCCACCCCCGCCGCCTTCGCTGGCGTCGACACTGGCACCGATCGCAACGATGTGATCCTCGCTGGCCACGACGCCGTGGCTTACTTCACCGAAGGCAAACCCGTGCCTGGCAGTGCTGAGTTCACGGCCAGCCACAACGGGGCGATCTACCGCTTCGCCACAGCCAAGAATCGCGACGCGTTTCGGGCTGACCCGGATCGCTTCGCGCCTGCCTACGGTGGCTATTGCGCCCTCGGCACGTCCTTCGGCAAGAAGTTTCTGGTCGACGGAAAGGCCTTCGAAATCGTGGATGGCCAGCTCTACGTCAACAAGAACCTCAAGGTCTACGCCACTTGGCGCAAAGACATCCCAGGCAACATCGAGAAGGCGGACGGCCACTGGCCGGACATTGCGGAGGTGCCGGCCAAAAAGCTCTGACAGATCGGTGAGAAGTACGGGCCGGCCGAGCGGCCGCGCCCGTACGAAGTGGCGTCCCCTAGGGGATTCGAACCCCTGTTGCCGCCGTGAGAGGGCGGAGTCCTAGGCCTCTAGACGAAGGGGACAAAAGGACTTCAAATCGGATCAAGCAGGCCGCTCGGAATGGCGTCCCCTAGGGGATTCGAACCCCTGTTGCCGCCGTGAAAGGGCGGAGTCCTAGGCCTCTAGACGAAGGGGACGTGGGTATTCCAAGCGGGTGCTGGAAGCGTTGGTGGAGCTAGGCGGGATCGAACCGCCGACCTCCTGCATGCCATGCAGGCGCTCTCCCAGCTGAGCTATAGCCCCGACAAGGCCGGCAAGGTTACCCCCGCTCGCCGGACCGGTCAACCGACCGGATGGGGCAGCTCAACGTCCCGGGGGTATTGCCTCTTGGGCGAAGGTGACGGCGGCCGCTAGACGCTCCAGTACCGCCTCCTTCCCCAGTACCGATAAGGTCACATCGATCGGCGGGGAAACCGCGGTGCCCGTCACCGCCACGCGAATCGGCTGCGCCACTTTGCCCAGCTTCAGCTCGAGGGCTTCGGACACGCCAACCACCACCGCGTGGATAGGCTCCGCCTCCCAGACATCAAGCTCCTCTAGACCCTCGATCACCCTCCGTAGCACATCGGCCGCCTCGGGCTTGAGGTTCTTGCGCGCAGCCTTCTCCTCGTAGGCAGTGATCGGTTCGTAGAAGAAGCGACTCGTGTTCGCCATCTCCATGAGCGTCTTGGCCCGCTCGCGCAGGGCGATGAAGACGGCCCCCTCGTCGGGTCCACCGACATAGGCGATGCCCTGACGATGGAGATGCCATCGGAACTCGTCCACCAGCCCTGGCATCGGCAGCGTCTTGATGTAGTGGGCGTTAAGCCAGTTGAGTTTCTCCGGGTTGATCGCCGAAGCCGATTGATTCACATCGGCGATGTCGAACAGGGAGATCATCTCCTCGCGCGAGAAGACCTCCTGATCCCCATGCGACCAGCCGAGGCGTACTAGGTAGTTGAGAATCGCCTCGGGCAGGTAGCCCTGATCCCGGTACTCGATCACACTCGTCGCTCCGTGGCGTTTGGAGAGCTTGGTACCGTCTGGACCTAAGATCATCGGTACGTGAGCGAAGGAAGGTGGCGTCGCGCCGAGAGCGTTGTAGATGTGCATCTGGCGCGGCGTGTTGTTGAGATGATCATCGCCACGCACTACGTGCGTGATGCCCATGTCCATATCGTCCACCACGACCGTGAAGTTGTAGGTGGGCGTGCCGTCGGCGCGGGCGATGACCAGATCATCAAGTTCCGTGTTGTCGAAGGCCACGTGGCCGCGCACCTGATCCTCGACGATGATCGTGCCGTCCAGGGGCGTCTTGAAGCGGACCACGGGTTTGACGCCCTGCACGACTGCGTCGGGGTTGTCGCGGCAGTGACCGTCGTAACGCGGCTTCTCCTTACGCGCCATCTGCTCCACGCGCACCCGATCGATGCGATCCTTCGAGCAGTAGCAATAGTATGCCTTCCCTTCGTCCAAGAGCTGCTGGATCACCTCCTGGTAACGAGCGAAGCGCTCGGTTTGAAAGAAGGGGCCCTCGTCGTGCTGCAGCCCTAGCCACTGCATGCCGTCGAGGATTGCCTGCACCGCTTCGGGGGTGGAGCGCTCCCGGTCCGTGTCCTCCACTCGCAGGATGAACTGACCGTTGTGACGGCGGGCATAGAGGTAGCAGTAAAGGGCGGTGCGGGCGCCGCCGATGTGCAGGTAGCCGGTCGGGCTAGGGGCGAAGCGGGTTCTGACGGTCATGGGTGCTCGGGAGCGGTGCGGGAAAGGCGCTTAGGATACCGGCAGCGGACCGCCTTGGGCACCTGGGCCCGCGACTGTGTCGGCCATCGCGCCTAGCGGCGCGCCATCAGTTCGTCGTACACCTTCAGGTAGCTGCCGACCATCGCCTCCATGCTGTAGCGTGCTAGTGCATCGGCGCGCGCCGCCTCGCTTTGGCGCGCACGGAGGGCGGAGTCTTCCACGTACCTCTGGAGCGTATCCGCCAGCACCTGCACGTCGTCGGACGGCACCAGGCAACCTGTGACACCGTCTTCGACAAGCTCGACGTTGCCGCCGACGGCGGTAGCGACGACCGGCCGACCGGAGGCCATCGCCTCGAGGATCGTGTTCGAGATGCCCTCACCGAGGGAAGGCAATACGAACAAATCGAAGCCTCTATACAGCACTTCGACGTCGTTTCGCGCTCCAGGGAGCCAACTTTGCTCGGCGATCCCCGCCTCGTGCACGAAGGCCCTGAGAGCTCCAAAAGTGTCCCCGTCGCCGACGATCGCCAGCCTGGCGCGGCCTCGCAGATGGGGTGCTTGGGCAAGCAATTGCGCGAAGGCGCGCGCCAGAAGGATTTGGTGCTTGATCGGCTGCAGGCGACCGACCGTACCGATCACGACGGCGTCGTCCGGGGCGAAATTAGACGGCGCGGGTAATGGCTCGCGCTGCTCGGCTTGGGGCGGACGAAAGCGCTCAGTGTCTACGCCGTTGTAAATCTGCGTCACGCGATTTGGTGCCACACCTATCTTATCGCATAGGTACCCCTCGAGATCTTGTGACACGGTGATGAAGTGCTTGACGAGCGGCCTATGCACCTTGCGCACGATCTGCCATTTCACATTAGTGCCGTCAGGATCGTCCACGTCCCGACCATGTTCGCCATGCACACGGCGCGAGACGCCCGCCAGCATCGCTGGAAACAGCGCATCGAGTGCCGTCAGATTCCGCGTGTGCAAGATCGCCGGACGCATTTCCCGAAGGCGCTTGAACAAGCGCCACTGGGCCCCCGGGTCCTGCCCGGGCCGCTTATGCATAGCGATGACGTCAACGCCGGGCGCCTGAATGCGCTCTCGGAAATCAGTGAAGTCCTCCATGCACACGATCGCATGGCGGTAGCGCTCCGGTGAGATGGCGTTGATGAGGTTGACTAGCCCGTTTTCGAGGCCGCCGATGGCCAAACGAGTGATGACATGAGCGATCAGCGGTGCGGACATGGGCTCTTCCAAAGCGGCCTTGACAGGAGGATCCGTGAGTTAGGTGTCGACGGCTAGGAGCGAGAGGATACGGGGAGTTCACATTGGGTGCAGCAGACTACGTCCTTCGGCCCCTGCCCAGCCTGACGTCCGTCTTTGACGAGGGGAATCACGGTCGCTATCCTACGCCGCTCTGAGGGGCGATTAGCTCAGCGGGAGAGCACTGCCTTCACACGGCAGGGGTCGCTGGTTCAATCCCAGCATCGCCCACCATTTCCCTCCACCGCGCGGGATCTGTCTACGGCCCCGACCCAACTCGAGGGGCGTCAGACAGGGAGCCCCGAGGGTTCCGTCCCCGGCGCCCGCGGTCGCTTGAGCGCCCGCGATTCTCGAGCGAACCTGCGTGGTGCGATCGGGCGAGTCCCCACGCGTCGGCCCGCCGAGGCGAACCACCGCCCCCACGCGACCCGAGGGCGGCTTCGCGCCCCACCACCCGCCTGCGCGGATACAATCGATCGAACTGCTCACGATTCCCTATCGACCCTGCGCGAAGCGTCCTATCATCCTGCGCTCAAGGTGACCTGGGCGACCGGTCCAGGGCCGCTACGCCGCGAAACGAAATGAAGACGATCGTCCTTACAGCTTTTCAGTTTCCCCCTCTCGTGGGTACGAGCGGCGTGCAGCGAACGCTTCGCTTCGTCCAGCACTTGCCCGCCTTCGGCTGGCGCCCAGTGGTGCTCACCCCCTGGCGTGGCATACACCGTAACGTCGATGTTGAGACCGAGAAGCTGTTGCCGGCGCAGTGTCAGGTGATCCGAACGGGGTGCCTGGATACGGCGCGGCACCTATCCCTTGGTGGGCGCTACCCGGGTCACCTAGCGCTGCCGGACCGATGGACGTCGTGGCGCTGGTTTGCGCGCTTCGCCCTGACTGAGCTGCGCAAGGCCCGGCCACACGCTGTCTGGAGCACCTACCCAATCGCCACTGCGCACCATGTAGGCCACTACATGGCACACAAGCTACAGGTGCCGTGGATAGCCGACTTCCGCGATCCGATGGCCCAAGACGGGTACCCATCGGACCCGCGCCAACACCGAGCGTTCGTCGACACCGAGCAGCTAGCGGTCGCCCAAGCGGACAAGTTAGTGTTCGTGGCACCCTCAGCGGTAGCCATGTACCGCGAACGCTATGCACACACTCCTGTAGATCGCTTCGAGCTTATCGAGAACGGCTACGACGAAGGCGCCTTCGACGGCCTAAGTCGCTGCCCACCAGACCGGGACGGGCGGGCGATGGTGCTCTTGCACAGTGGCATGGTCTACGAGCAAGAGCGCAACCCGAGCGCGTTGTTCGAGGCGATTTCCACCCTACGTCAGCGCGGGGAACTCACCCCAGCAAAGCTGACGATTCGCTTTCGCGCTCCGGTTCGAGAGTCGTTCGTGCGCAGCGTTGCAAGTCACCACGGCGTGGAGGACTTTGTCGAGATATTGCCGAGGGTGACGTACGAGGAGGCGCTTGCCGAGATGATGTCCGTGGACGCGCTGTTGGTGCTGCAGAGCGAGACGTGCAACGAGCAAATCCCCGCCAAACTCTATGAGTACCTTCGAACTGGTCAACCGATACTCGCACTCACCGACCCCGCAGGAGACACGGGCAAGCTGCTGCAATCGCTCGGGTTGCCCTGGGTCACGCCGCTTAGTGCGACCGCCCCAATCATCGACCTATTACCTCAGATGATCAGACAGCTGCAAAGCGGGCTGGCGAAAGCGGCCGATCCGCGGAAGGTGGAGCGCTACTCGCGACGTGCCCTAACCGGTCGCCTTGCCGAACTGCTCGACTCAATCACCTAGTCTGCAGCGCTGCCGCCGCCAAGGAATCGGGCGAGCTCGTCAACGATCCTGACGGCAGCGCTACCATCCCACAGTTCAGGTCTGCGCCCTGCGGGCACAGCTCCCGCGAGAATCTCGCGTGCGGCACGCTCGATGGTGACGGGGTCCGTGCCGACGAGCTGATTGGTCCCTTCGCTAACGGTCACCGGTCTCTCAGTGTTCTCGCGCATCGTCAGGCAAGGGACCCCCAACGCCGTGGTCTCCTCTTGCAAACCGCCGCTATCGGTGAGCACCAAGGAAGCGTCCTTCCACATGTTTAGGAACGCCATATAAGACAACGGCCCGATCAAGCTTATGCTGGAAGGCACGGTGATCCCCGCAGCATCCATGTTCTTTCGCGTGCGCGGGTGCACGGGGAACACCAGGGGCAAGTCGTCCGCGATACGTGTGAGGGCATCGATTATCCCTGACAGAACCCGGGGATCGTCAACGTTCGACGGTCGGTGCATGGTTACCACACCGTACCGACCGAGCTGCGACTTGAGCTCCCGGCCCTCAAGGCTATCTTCATGAAGGTCGTTTAGCCGGCTGAGCTGGTAAAGCAGATTATCCACCATGACGTGACCGACGAAGTGCACGGCCGATATGGGTTTGCCCTCGGCGAGAAGATTCTCCAACCCTGCGCGCTCAGTGGTGAAAAAGATATCGCTGATCGCATCGGTCACCAGCCGATTGATCTCCTCCGGCATGCGGCGATCGCCGCTGCGCAAGCCCGCCTCTACGTGGGCTACTGGGATGTGCATCTTGGTTGCTACTAGGGAACAGGCAACCGTTGAGTTCACATCGCCCACGACCGTGGTACAGTCCGGCCGTTCTGCCGCTACCACCTGTTCGTAGGCGGTCATGATCTTGGCCGTCTGCTCGGCGTGAGACCCGCCGCCAGCGTCGAGGTGCTGATCGGGATGCGGAATGCCCAACTCTTCGAAGAAGACGTCGCTCATCTGGCGATCGTAGTGTTGCCCCGTATGGATGATCTGGAACTGGAAATCGCTCGGGCGTGATTGGAACGCCCGGACGATAGGCGCAATCTTCATGAAGTTAGGGCGTGCACCGGCGATCAGGTGAACAAGCGCAGTCATCAGGACCCCCGGGCGACGATCGAAATGCGGGCGATCATGCCAGCAAGTGGCACGGGATGCGAGGAATCAGCCCCACCCTTCAGGCACGCACTAGAACCAACCCGACTAGAACCTGGGGATCGTCGCCGAGACCTCATTGGAGAACTCGCTTTCGATACCGATGGAGTTTACGGCCGTGATCGCGAAGTAGTAGGTTCCCTCCGCGAGCCCGTCGAGCATGAAGGAGGACAGGCCGGCGTTGTCGATGGTGATGTCCTGAGTGTAAACACCAGATTCAACGCCCTGATAGACCCTGTACCCGATCAGGTCCGTTAGTGCGGAGTCGTCAGTGTTCTCCGTAGGTGGCATCCAGCTGAAGGTCACGGAGAAACGCCCGGACGGGATCACGTCGATATCAAAGGGCCCGAGCATGGATGTTGAAAACCCATCTGACACGGAGATGACTATTCCCGTGTAGGTGCCCACATCGCCCTCGCCTGGCGTGCCGCTTAGTTCGCCCGTGGTCTGAGAGAAGCTCGCCCAGTCGGGCCTTCCTTGCACGTCGAAGGTAAGCGGATCGCCATCGGCGTCGACAGCTGTCGGAACGAATCGGTAGGTCTCGGAAGCGACCACCTCTGGATCCGGGTCGCCGCTTAGCTCGGGCGGCAAGTTGCCGGCGGGTGTCGAGACGACCACGGTAAAGCGCAGGGATGCGGACTGCGTGCCATCGGAAACCCTGATGGTTATGTCCGGATAGGCCCCCACATCAGAGCCTTCGGGCACACCGCTCAGCTCCCCAGTGGTGGTCGAGAAGCGGCTCCAGCCTGGCGCGTTATCGACGCTGAACACCAAGCTGTCACCATCAGGATCGCTTGCCGCGGGTTCGAAGCGATACGCGTCTCCCGCCTCGACGGCGAGATCCGGGACGCCGCTGATCGTGGGTGGACCGTTCGTCGCAACATCATCCTCAGGAGGCGGCGACGAATCGCCTGGGGATACCGGCCCACTGCCTCCCCCGCCGCAGCCGGCGAGCAACATCGCGAACGCCATGCCGATCGCAAGCCTCCACGACTGGCGTTTGGGCGCCGCGGCCGCAGCCATGCGGGGATGGTCTACAGAGGTCGTCAAAACGGTGTTCCTTCCTTAGTTCCCGTCGGAGACTGTCAGACGATGCCAGATCGTCTCGGGCCGCTGTGGCCCGTCAAACGAGCTCGGTGTCGATTTACCCCCAATCCGAGCAAGGCCTCGTGCAAGCTCGATTCGGCCGTTTCCTGGCCAGGAGAGGTGCGCGAAGGAGGCGCCGTACCTCCGGCCCTGCGCGCCGCGCGACATGCTAGCTCATTCCCGTGGTGCTCGGCGATAGGTGCACCCTCAGGTCGTCCTAAGTATCAAGAACTAGCTCCTCCGGAACCTGTCCCCATGCGGAAACACGCTTGTCGGCGAATTGTCGACACCTGCCGAGATTCGGACATATCGGGTGCAAACCGCCACAGGAAACCAAAGGAAGTGTGATCCACCGCAAGTAACGCGGCTCAAGGACGCCAAAAACCGGTCGTTAACGCCCCAGACCTGTCAACAAACCGTCGCCATGTCGCGCCCACGGCCTTCAGCTCACCTCTGCGAGATGCGGTCGATGGGCGTCAGGTGGCTGTTGGTCCAGGGCGACTTGGCGAACTTAACTGACTCAAGCGGCCCCAGGTCAACAGATCAATCCGCAGCCCCGAATTCCTCGGAGGATCGTGTTCTCCATGCCAGCATCGACCGCCGCCTGTGCTTCGTCGCCCCGGCCCATCCCCTCGCTAGCACGAGACGACCGCGCCCGCACCCCGGAGGCAGCGCCTCTTCGGTACCACCTATTGTGGCCCGCAGCAGTCGCGCTTTTCCTGGCAGCCTGCGGAGGCGAGGGATCGGGGGGCGGCACCGGCACTGCGCCACCGCAACCCGGTGACTCCAACACGGCGCCTATCATCTCCGGGTCACCGCCAGCACAGGCGGAGGCAGAACGTATGTACGTCTTCGTGCCCGATGCTAGCGACCCGGACAACGACGCTCTGACCTTCAAGGTCGACAACGCGCCAGGGTGGGCCATCTTCTCGGAGCAGGACGGATCGTTGAGCGGTCAACCCACGCAGGAGGACGTCGGGACCTACACCGATATCGTTATCAGCGTGTCCGACGGCACGGCCGAATCCGCCATTTCGCCCTTCGACATCGTCGTCGTCGCGGGCGATGATCCAGAACCTCCTGCGCCGATTAACCAGGCGCCACGCATCTCTGGTACTCCCTCCACTAACGCCACGGTTGGCCAACCGTATAGCTTCACCCCAATGGCGAGCGATGAGGACGGCGACACGCTGACCTTCAGCGTGGCGGGCGCACCACCGTGGGCGACCTTCTCAAGCTCCACGGGCACCCTAAGCGGTACGCCGCAAACGGCAGACGTGGGGAGCTATCCCAACATGGTGATCACGGTATCGGACGGCGCGCTGCTCGACTCCTTGCCACCGACGACCATTGCTGTTTCTACACCCGAGGCGCCACCGCCACCGCCACCGGTCAACACCCCACCGACGATCGCGGGAGTCCCACCCGCAAGTACGGTCGCGGGCAGTCCCTACGTATTCCAGCCTTCCGCAAGCGACGCGGATGGCGACTCGCTCACCTTCAGCGCCCTCAATCTACCGGCGTGGCTCAGCTTCTCTCCTGCTACGGGCGCCATATCGGGCGTACCGCAAGACGCCGACGCCGGCACCTACACCGGACTGCTGATCAGCGTGTCAGACGGGCAGGATTCGGCCACCATCGGCGCCTTCAGCATTCGCGTCGACCCGGCGCCAAACTCCGCGCCGACGATCTCAGGCACCCCACCCTCCGCCGTGGTCGTAGGTGAGCTGTACACCTTCACGCCCAGCGCCGAGGACGAAGACGGCGACACGCTCACCTTCAGCATCGAAAACGCACCGGACTGGGCCAGCTTCTCTACCCTCACGGGTCAGCTGTCCGGCACGCCCAACACGGCAGACGTTGGCACCTACGCTGGCATTGCTATCACCGTGTCAGACGGCCAGGACTCGGCGGCCATCAGTGCCTTCAGCATCCGCGTTGACGACGAACCCAACTCCGCCCCGACGATCGCGGGCACACCACCTGTCGCCGTGGTCGTGGGCGAGCTGTACAGCTTCACGCCCAACGCCGACGACGAAGACGGCGACACGCTCACCTTCAGCATCGATAACGCACCGGACTGGGCGACCTTCTCGACCGTTACGGGCGAGTTGTCAGGTACCCCACAAGAAGGTGATGAGGGAAGCTACGCCGCGATTGTCATCGCCGTCTCAGACGGGTCCGCCGAAGCCGCCCTCGACGCCTTCGCCATCAGTGTGGAGGCAGTACCGAACGCAGTACCCACCATCGAGGGTGAGGCCGACCCCCAGGTCGTGGCCGGCAGCAGCTACCTGTTCGCCCCTGATGCGGATGATCCGGATGGAGACACCTTGTCTTTCACCGTAGACAATGTCCCCTCCTGGGCGTCCTTCTCCACCACCACAGGGGAGCTCTCTGGAACGCCAGAAGCGGCGGATGTGGGCCTCTACGAGAACATCCTCATCACGGTGACAGACGGTGTCGACAGCGCATCGCTGATGGCGTTTTCGATCGAGGTCCTGGCAGACGGCGGAAACTCCGTAACCCTGAGCTGGACACCACCGACCGAGAACACGGATGACTCCGCGCTGACGAATCTGGCGGGCTACCGTATCCACTACGGCACCGCGACCGGCTCCTACACAGAAGAGGTAGCACTCGACAACCCAGGGCTCTCGAGCTACGTCGTGGAGGGACTGATGGAGGGTGAGTACTTCTTCGCCATCACGGCGGTCAATGACGTTGGCATCGAGAGTGCCTATTCGGATGAGGTCAGCGCCACGCTCCCGCCCTAAGCCTTCGAGCTAGCGACGAACAAGACGCAGCACGAGGTCGACAGAACTCCTGTGCAGCGTGAACGCCAGCAGCGCAAATGCCGCCGCGCCCGTGACGACGAGTGCAAGGAGCAGCATTAACCCCGCATTGAAGCCAGCGGCTTCAGCGCCCTCGCGTGCGAGGGTGACGCTGCCCCACATAGCGGTCGCGCTAAGTCCGACGCCCATGGTTGCGCCAAGGTAGCGCATGACGGCTACCCCGAGCACCGGCAGAGACCACAGCAAGATCACCCCGAAGCAGAGACTAAAGCCGAGCAACCAGACCCAGCACACGCCGGCCAGCCCGTAACGAGCACCGAACACAAATCCTAGGGGCAGTACGACGGCGAGTACCACGGTGTTGCGAAGGCACAGATCCGCTCGCCCCACACCGAGGAGAGCTGAATTCAATACCTGGTTGAGCATGCGGATTGGGCAAACCAAACTCAACAGCTGCAACGGCAGGATGGCATCCGTCCAACCCGGCCCCAACACTACCAGCACCAGCTCCGGCGCCACAGAAGAGATTCCGAAGAACACGGGAAACGCGAAGACGCTAATCAGCGAGGCGGCGCGTACGAACTGCCTAGCAATCTCCTCCCGGTCTGACTGCAAGCGCGAGAACCCTGCGAAGCCAACTTCATTCACGATCGCGCCGAGCTTCTGCATCGGGAGCTTCGCGAGCTGCATGGCCACCGCGTAGACGCCGAGAACTTCCTTCCCGAGCAGGCGACCGATGACGAACACATCCGCCTGCGCGTAGAAGTACCAGAGAATGCGGTTGACAGTGAGCTGACCACCAAAGGTCACCACCTCACGCATCCCTCGCAAGCTGAAACGAGGCATCTCGAAGAAGCGGACGGCCAGGTTCATGCCAGTCGCCCTCACGATTGTGGCACCGACCGATCCCCAGACGAGCGCCCACACTCCTGCGCCGGAAAGCGCTAGCCCTAGCGAGACCAGACTCCCCGTGATCATCGCCAGAAACTCCACGGTCGCCTTACGCTTGAATTGCATCCGCCTCGCCAACATAGCTTGGGGGACGGAAATCAGGGCGAGAAGCGGAAACCTCAGAGTTAACACATGAATGATGTCTACCAACCGCGGCTCTTCAAAGAACCGCGCGACCGGAGCGGCAATTGCCAACAGCACCAGCGCCGCGCAAGCGTTGGTCGTGATCACCACACCGAACACCTTGCCCGCGACACCCTCTTCCAGCTCGGAGCGCTGTGTCAGAGCGGCCCCCATGCCGAACTCCTCGAACAGGGCAAAGAAGCCAATGACCATCGTCGCCATGGCCATGAGGCCGTAGTCTTCTGGTGCCAGGAGCCGAATGACTACTAGGGTGACTACCCAAGTGCCAGCCTGGCTAGCCAGACGCCCTAGAGCCAGCCAGCGGAAGCCACTAACGACCTTCGCGCCGACGTTCTGCTGCTTCGATTCGCTCATATGTTGAGGCCAAAAGTGGCGAGTCTACCTGCGGGAACGGCAATCAGCGATGCTAACGATCACGACTGCTCAGAGGCCTGGATTGGGTCGCGCCAAGTTGCCGGGAGGCCACCGTCAGCATGGCTACCCGTCCCTTGCCTACAACCACAGCGTATGCAAGCATCGCGGCCTTGGCCACGGCTCCAGCGGAGAAGCGGGTGCTCCCCTTCCTATACCTTTGTTCCTCTCAGTTTTCAGGCTCAACGCTCTCCGCCTTTATTCTGAACACGCACCCGGGGGTCGCCACGGTCGGTCACATGACCGGCTGGAAGTTTGCAGCGGATGAGGATTTTCGCTGCTCCTGCGGGGAACCGCTGCAGACGTGCCCTTTCTACAACAGCGTGTCCGAGGCCTTCGCAAAGCACGAGCTACCGTTCGACTTCCGAGACTTCGGCACAGGCTACCGCCTACACGCCGACGATCGAATAAACCGCCTACTAACCGGCGCCGTGCTGAGAATGCAGTCAAGCGCCGTGGAAGGCGCCAGGGACCGGTTGGTGAACCTGGTGCCCGCCTGGAAGCGGCGCATCGCCACCACAAACCTAGCCAATGTCACCTTTACGCAGGCGGCTCTAGCCTGGGGCAAGGCGGAGGTCTTCCTAGACAATTCTCAGGACCCATACCGGCTTCGTTACCTGGCAGCCATCCCGCAGCTCAGTCTGCGCAGCCTGCACTTGGTGCGCGACCCCCGCGGAACCTCCCTGTCGATGATGAACCATGCGGGCTGGGATGCCGAGCTGAGTGCCCGCCAGTGGCTTCGCCGGCAAACGGACATCGCACGGATTGCCGCTGAGGCTTCGGACTCACTACTCGTCCACTACGAGACGCTGTGCGAGGACACAGACGCCGAGCTGCGCCGCATCCACGAGTTCGCTGGACTCACGCCCCATCCCTTCGACGGCGACTTCAAAGCCGGCGAGCATCATGTGCTCGGCAACACCATGCGTTTTCGAGGCGGCGAGATCAAGCTGGACGAGCGGTGGAAGCGAGAGCTGCGGCCTGAAGATCGAAGGGCAGTCGAGCGCGTGCTGAATAAATTTCGTAGCTCTCGTCCAACCCACTCGATGAGTGAGGTTATCGCTCACTACCTCGATAGCTAGTCGAGTGACCTTTGCTCGAGTGCAGCATTGGCGAGGGATTTACCAGGCGGCAGGCTTGGGCAGTGCTTCAAGCGTGGCGTCATAGGCAGCTAACCCAGCCGCTGCCCTATTGCCGACCCGCTTGTTGTCACGAGTTTCGTACCCAGTCAGCCGGCTGCCGTTTATCGCCACCATCCGGTTGCCCTCGAAGAGGATATCACCGGACTTACGACCGGAAAGCAGCCAGCGGCAGCAACGATTCTCATCGTCATAGATGAGCCAGCTGTCGCGCACGTAAACGGCGTGTGGTACTCCCCGGTTCATACGCCGCACCTCGTTCAACAACCCGATCATATCGTGGTTGTCGGAGCGAGGCCCCTGCTGCAACACGCTATCGTTGACGTACAGGACACCGCCGCCGAAGAAGTCGATCGCACGCGAGTTGTCACCGTCCAGCGCAGCCACGATGGAAGAGACGATCAGCGCGCGCTGCGCACCGATCTTCAGGCTGTGGCCACCGTCCTTTGTGGAGTGGACGACGCTGTCGCGAAAGACGAACTCACGTCCGTTCCCCATATAGATGCCGTGGGCCCGGCCTTCCTTGCCATTGCCAACGAAGAGTGAGGACTCGACGATCAAGGCGCCGCTCGGCCCGGCCCCTCCCAGCACGCCGTTCTCGCTTCGAACACAAATGATGTTGCGCAAGTGCACAACCAGGCTCGCCTCGCCGCGTGGCTGTAAGCGCACGCAGGCTCCGTTGCGATCCGCCACGGCAATGTCCTGCACCTGAATGCCTTCGAGGCGGGCGAAGGCACCGGCGAGATTGAACGCCGCCTTCCCCGCACAGGCGCGGTTGAAGGTTGCCCGAGTCCCGTCCTCGCCGATCTCCCCAACGATCGCGATGCTCTTCTTGATGACCTTTACGCAGTCCGTGTAAAGACCAGGAGCTAGGCGGATCGTGTCGCCGTCTTGCGCCGTGGCCAAGGCCTGCGAGAGCGAGGTGTGCTCACATCCCTCGCACACGCGCCAAACACGCCCCTTATCGGTCGAGAAGTCGGGGATTGCGATCTGCGGCGAGAAATCGACGGTCTCCACCTCGACGACGCCGGAAAGGCTTGGAGTTGGCGCTGGCTCCATCGGCGGCGGCGCGGAGGCGAGTAGCATGGGCACCGCGGCGTCAGACCAAAGAGCTGCGGGAGACGGTCGACCAGAGGCGCCCACAAGTACCCCGCAACCGAAAATCGCGACGACGAGCAATGCTCTAGCCAACCAAGACATGATCAATCGCTCCCTTGCACCACATCCCACGCGAATCGTGAGGTCCCGACGCCGACCTACCAGTCAGGATCCTCTTCATAGCCGAGACTGAGCAGCGAGGCGTTTGCTACACGCTTGAAAGTCTCTCGATCACCGTCACTAAAGTGATTGTGCCAGTCTCCCACCACACCCTTTCTGTTGAAGCTCTTGCGCTGCTCTGCGCCGCGCTTCCGACCGGTAGTGGACTCGAACGACGCACGTTCCACGAGTCGTTTTACCAACGCTCGCTCCGCATCGAGGCCAAGAAACTCCAACACCCCGGTCACCACCGGCTGCGGATCCTCATGCAGAGACTCGTAGGAGATCGCATATAGCCCGTAGTCGCGTCCGTAATGACCCTGAGCCACCATGTCATCGTGCCAACGTTGAGCACTGGCTTCCAGGGACCAATCCTCTCCGCGCCGTGCGCGGAAGAAGCGGTCTGACACACAGACATCGCGCCCGTCTCGGTACATAGCGAGCAGCTTGGCTTGCGGGAAGATCTCTCGGATAAACGGCACATAGCGGATGTTTCGCGGCGTCTTCTCCAAGAGGTAAGCAGGGGGCTTAAGACGGCCGTGGACGTGCGCGAAGAAGGTGCGCACGTAAGCGGCAGCCTCATCTGCACGGGCAAGTTCTCGGCGCAACCCGAGCCCCGCGAGGTACCCCATGTCCAGTAGCGTCGAAGGCCTATCGCGCCCCGGGATGCGCGCGTGGGGTCGCAACAGCCACGCACCTAGACGCTCCACGCGATGCATGACCCAGCGCCGTTGGCCACCGGCGCTCCAGGGGACTCCCCCTTCGAACAGAATCTCAGAACACGCGTCAAGGTCGGGTGAGCGCTGAACGTGGTGAAAAATGTGTGTCTCCGCCAGGCCGCGGATCTGAGGATGAAGACACAGCAACCTGAGCAGCCAGGTGCTGCCCGCCTTGTAGTGGCCCACGACGAACGCCAACTCCTTCCCGCTCGGCTCCATTAGCTCCTCGCATGCAAAACTGGCGGTTACCCGCCTGGCGTGGTAGGCGGACCGTCCGAAAGGGCCGGATCATACCACCAGCCATCTTGCGAACCTGTGCCTTGCTTCCCACACTTTACGTATGCCAGCATCCCCGCACTGCAGCCGGTGACTCCGCGCCCCGTACGTCCAAGTGGCGCCCGCTGCGAACAACTCTCGCGCCCGGCTCGAAGCCACCGCCGGGCAGCCGCTGGGGCCGACGCTTCGCAGCGTCACGGAAGAGCAAGCATGTCGACGACAAGCCAACTAATCGATCAGCTGCCATGAGAGATCTCGCGATAACGCTCATCGTCGTCGCGTCGCTGCCCATGATCCTGTCCCGAGCGAACCTGGGCATTCTCATGTATTGCTGGATCAGCTACATGAACCCTCACCGTCTGTCGTGGGGCTTTGCCTACAACATGCCCTTCGCCGCCATGATCTCCGGCACGACGCTGCTGGCGATGTTGTTCAGCAAGGAGCGCAAGGGAATCCCCCTCAAACCGATTACGATCGTTTGGTTCCTTTGGATTCTCTGGATGAGCGTCACCACCCAGTTCGCCATCGAACCAGAATCCGCCCAGTGGGAGTGGGCCAGGTCGATGAAGATTCAGTTCATGACGATGATCACGATCATGCTCATGCAGAGCCGTGAGAAGATCATCGCGCTGATCTGGATGCTGGTGATCTCGATCGGCTACTACGGGGTAAAGGGAGGCATGTTCGCGATCGCGACGGGCGGCGCTTACCGCGTTTGGGGACCGCCGCAAACCTTCTTCTCGGGCACGAACCCGCTCGGGCTAACGCTGTTGATGATCCTACCGCTGATGCTGTTTTTGTTTATCCACAGCGAACGAAAGGTCATCCGTTACGCCCTGCTCGCCTCGATGCTATTTACTTCCGTGGCCGTACTGAGCACCTACTCTCGAGGGGCCTTCTTGGCCGCGGGGTCCGTGGCCGCTTATCTCGTGCTCCACTCACGGCACAAGTTCAAGCTGGCTCCGATACTGCTAGTACTGGGCGTCGGCTTGCTAGCCTTCATGCCGGAGCAGTACACCGAGCGCATCCAGTCGATCCAGAACTTCGATCAAGAAGAGTCCGCCATGGGTCGAATTCGCGCATGGCAAGTGGCCTATGGCGTGGCCGCTGATAACCCTCTTGTCGGCGGGGGCTTTCAGATGATGAGTGCAGAGCTCTTTGAGCGCTACCAGCCCGGCCACAAGCCCCATGACATGCACAGCATCTATTTCGAGGCGCTCGGGGAACAGGGATTCATCGGCCTTGCGCTCTTCTTGGCGCTCATGTTCATGGCCCAAGGCGAGGGATCGCGAATCAAGCGTCTTACCAAAGGTAACCCCGACTTAAGTTGGGCCTACGACCTAGCGACAGCAGTCAAAACGAGCTTGGTGGCCTACGCGACGGGCGGCGCCTTCCTCGGGCTCGCGTACTTCGACCTGTACTACCACCTGATCGCCGTGCTGTTGCTGATCAAGATCGTTGTCGACGAGCAATTGGCGACGATTCCAAGTCCAACGAGTAGAGCTGAAGTTAGTAAGCGCACCGCGCGGCAACAGCCCGTGGCCCCTAGCGCACCGCCCCGCCCACAGGTGGCGCGAGTCGCAAAGACCTAGCTCCGGCAAGCAGCTCACTCGACCACTCTGAATTCCGTGGGCGGTTTTGGCGCGGGACCCAGGACAATCGGTTGCCCCGCGTTTTCGAACAACGCATAGGTGTACTGAAGCTCGCCCCTATTTTGCGCTAGGAACCTGAATCCAGTGGCGGAGGCGAGCAGCGAGTCTGTGTAGTGTCCCACGGTCGCCGGGCCGTAGCGGAACTCCTGGATGAACCCCCAACGTGCCCAAGCCGCCTCTAGATAGCTGCCCTCCCCGGTGAACTTGTAGGCGAACACCAGGCCGTTGATCGACGATAGGGTGTAGACGTTTTGAGTGCCGTAGCCGCTTGCGCTCGTATCCAGGCGCACGCCCGTATTGATGTTGAGTCCCGTCAGCAGCGGCACCCGCCCGTCCGGATCCGGACCGAAGTCACGGTAGTAAGTCGCCATCGAGACCAAACGCTCTCGCAAAGTCTCGGCTCGCGGGTCGTTCTCGCCATTGAGCACACGCCAGGCGTGCCACAGCGAGTCCATCCAAATCCCCATGTGAAAGGTATTCGCGATGCGGTCGCCAGCGGCGTAGTCGAAGCCGTTCGAGCCAGTGGGCCCGCTGCCGTTGAAATACATGCCATAGGTCGCATCGAAGTCGGGCGCCTGCAGCACCATATCGACAACTTGATCGCGCCAAGCGAGATTGGACGCCGTGGGTGAAACCTCACTCGCACACACGGCGAAGCGAAGCTGTCGCGCCCAGCGGCGGGAACCGTTACCCCGATCCAGTAGCTGGTCTCCGGGCGAGTTGGCGCTGAAACCTGGATTCCAGCTGACCATGGCGGCAACGATACCGTCGATGGCTGCGAGCGCCGCTGCGCCTCCGTCCGGCTCCCCGTCTGCTTCCGTCTTGTACCAGTCGCACAGGCCCCATCCGTAGAGATGGTCGTAGTTATTCTCGGTCTCGCGGCCTGGCCCCGTCAGCTCGTCGACGTAAGACTCGACGAAGAAGGTCTTCAGGTTCTCCATACGCTGACGCCAAACAGTGGTAGGACGAACACCATCGAGGCGCTTCCACATGTGGTAGGCCGTCCATAGGTCGTCTCCCTCCGTAATTTCGTGCATCTCCGTATTGGTGATGTAGTCGAGCCCACCAAAGGTAGCGAGTGCCGTGTCCGAGTAGTTGCCGCCCTCAATATGCTCAAAAAAGCCTGCGTCCACGGTAAGTCCGCGAGCGGGATCGCGGTACGCACTGTCCTCGTCGTTCCAATCCGGAAGCGTCACGAACAGGCCTTGTGCCAACGCGGCGTGCCCCAAGCTGAGGAGGCACGTGAGAGCACTGGTAGCCAGAAATCGACGCTGCACCACGTCTTTTGCGGAAGGGCTCTGTATCAGCATGTGAGAAAGCTCTCGGGGCTGGGTCGGGAAGCACGTAGTTCGCCGGCGGCGGGCCGTGGCCGCCTATCAGCCGTCCGATACCCCACGCTCCCACTGGTTGCCAGGGCGCTTCGGTGACGGCTCCCTACGATGGAATGGGTGCCAGGCGTCAGTCGAATCGTCGCGAATCCGCAACACCCACCCGACCGACGCGCGCACCGTAGCACAGGGGTACGATCGCGTCGATGAATTGGCCGACGACCGAGCCTGTGCACCGGCTGCCCATCGCTGCGGTCCATGCCCCGCCTCCCAGGACCTACCTGTAGTATGTTCCGCCAGGCGCGGTACGAGCGCTCTCAGGCAGCCGTCGAGCGGAAAGGGAATAGACAACCTTGAACAACAACCTCGCCTTCGTCCTTGGGGCCTCCAGGTCGGGCACCACTTGGTTAGCCAAGATAATCGACAGCCATCCCGATGTGCTCTACCGCCATGAACCGGACATTCCCCAGACCGGCCCGAGCCTGCCGCTGTTTTGCCGCCAGGATGAGGTGGCGCGCCACGTAGACATTGCCAAAGCGTCCTTACGACGCTACGCACACACACGCCATGTTCGCGCAACAGGCGTCAGACCGTATTTCCGCAAGAACTACCTGAGCGGGCTCCAAGCGCAGACGCGCGAGAGCCTAATCTACTGCCTACGCGCCCTAGAGCGCCTGCCGATTGGCGAGCTTGCCTATCGCCTAGCAATCCCGGACTTCACTTCCCTCGACGGCGCCCTGCCCCTCTGCCTAATTAAGTCAGTCAGCTCGCTGGGTCGGATCAACCTCCTGCTTCAATCCCATCCCGGCGCGAAGTTCATCATCATCATCCGCCACCCATGCGGATATGTAGCATCGCGCCTGCGCCAGCCGAAGGTCAGCAGCGATTGGAAGAGCGTCGGGGCCGGCCTTCCTCAGGCCGAACAAGCGGAGCGTCGCGGCATCGGCAGCGCCGAGATTGACGCGATGTCAGTGCTTGAACGCCTGGCATGGGTGTGGACGATCTTCAACGAGAAAGCGCTCGAGGATTGCGCTGCGAATCAGCGTGTCAAAGTACTGCGCTACGAGGATCTGTGTATTGCACCTGCGCAGCAGGCACGGCAGGTGCTGGACTTCCTCGGCCTCGATTGGCAACCACAGACTGAGCAGTTTGTCAGCGCCAGCACCACCCAGGAGAAGGAGTCCTCAGACTATTACTCGATCGTGCGCGACACGAGCCGAGAGCTAGAGAAGTGGCGCAATCAGCTCGAACACGCCCAGATCCAAACGATCCGATCGATCGTGGAGGACTCGTTGCCCGGGAAGTTGTTCCTTGAGGGCAGCGACCCTCTAACCCAATCCGAATCGCGTACCTCCTAGTGTGCTGTCCCGTAAGTTCGTTGAAAAGTCGCACGGGGCTTTCTGTTCCTAGGCGCGGCGCGAGGACGAGCGTGGCAGGCCCCACGGGAGGAGGAGCAAAGTGCCTGGGGGCAAAAAGTACCCGCGAATTCTTCAACGAACTTGGGGGGCAGGACACTAGGTACGCGCTGATTCCGGGGCGAAGGCAGGGCAACCGGACGCGGGCGGCTCACTCCTCGACTCGCTGCTCACGCCACACTCCTGCACGCACCAGCTTGTCGCGTAAACCCATTAGCGGATAGCCGATTTCATAGGCGCGCTGGGCGTGCTCCAACGCTGCGTCGTACTGGTTCGCGTCAGCCAGGGCCAGGCCGTAGTTGTAGTGCGTCTCAGCGGAGTCAGGTTGCATGGCCACGGCACGCTCGTAGTGCCCCCGAGCTTCTTCGAAGCTGCCACCGTTTTTGGTGAGGTAAATCCCGTACAGCAGATGCGCGTTGGCGTCCTCTGGAGCGAAGGCGATCGCTCGTTCGTAATAGCAGTAGGTGGGCCATTTCAGTCCGTGCGGCAGGCCGACCCCCGTATGCAGACTCTGCAGTTGCGCCAGGGCAAAAAGCGCCCGGTGATGATTTGGGAAGGCGCGCAGGGTGTAGTCTATGCCGCCCCCAGGGGGTCGACCGCGATGGTCGATCTGCAGCGCCTCGACGAATCGTTGAAAATGGTGAATCTCCACGATCTCGAGCTTGTCGCGCTTGTGAATCGGGTTGGTGTAGTCGTAGGGCCCGTACGGATTCTGCAGCTTCCCACACTCGTAAGGCAGGGCCGCCCAGCTTGGCAGCGCGATCGCGAACAAAGACGCCACGATCAGTGCGCGACTGCGCGCTACGAACGTTACTGCAGTTCCCATGTAGATACCCTCCTTCTGGTGCCGCTGTACGTGAAAGGTGACACCTCTCAAGGTGCCCCACGACCACACCTGCGCCGTAGCGTTTAGTGTACTATCTTCGCGCCGCAGCACGATACAACGCAGCTACCGCTGTCGACCGGGTTCGGCCGCGAAAGGTTCCCCTGAGATCGATGCGAGAGCCCCGCGCAAAACAGTGACGGTCGTCACTGCCTATCCACGCCGACCGGATTATGCTCCCGAGGTGCAGATTGCGTGCATAACGACCACCTAAACGCTACGCCGTACAGCCACCCACAGGCCCGGACAGGCCCAACGTCGAGGCGGTTCCTTCACCGCTCCCCCCCGTGCGAAAGCGTACCGCTGGACGCGACCGTCGGTGGTGTCAACGGATCGACAGGAGCCTCGCACTGAATGCTACAGACACTCCTCGATCGATCAACGGTCGACGACGCTAACGTCCTCGGCGCCAGCAGCAACGTGCTACTGCAGCTCGTCGGCACGGTGTTCTCACTCTGCTTGCTCTCCTGGTTCACCGTCGATCCACTCAAGTATGTGTATCTGGAGCATTCGCGCGCAGGCGGTGATTTGTCTTCGCTGCCTTGGGCGCTGCTGGGCTCGTTCAACGTCCTCGACTACGTCTTGCTGGCGAGCTCGACCACGCTGGCACTTCTGATCCTCATTGGGGAAGTTCGGGGGCGTCAGCTCTCACGCACACTGCAATGCCTCTCGCCCGCTGGCCTGAAACTGCTCATGCTGGGCCTGTTCACCTGGTTCGCCCACTCATTGATCACTCCTGGCGCCTTGGTGGGCGGCGACTACTCGTCCCACGTGGCGCGCATCGCGCATTTTCGCGATGCGCTGACGGACGGCGAGTTCGCCCTTTGGAATAACTATTCCTACGCAGGGTCTAGCTTTCTCGAGTTCACGGGCCCCTTCTATTTCGTGTTCGGCGGCGCGATCGACTGGCTGCTGCGAGCCCCCAATCTGACCACGAAGCTGATTCTGTTCATATCCCACATTGCGAGCGGGGCATGCTTCTATTGGTGCCTACGCCAACACGCCCTAGGGCGCTTCGGGGCCTGCCTAGGCGCGCTGGTGTTCGCAGGCTCCCTGTCCCACCTTCACCAGGTGCTGATGGATGGCAACCATCCGCAAGCCATCACTTACCTGTTGATGCCCCTCACCTTCACCCTCCTTACCCAGCTGCTGACCCAGGACCGGTATCGCCCGATCACTTGGTTTTCACTCACGCTGCTAAACGGCCTGTTGTTGGTTCATCACCAATCCATGGCTAAGGCCTTCGGGTCTTTGATGATCTTGCACTCGCTTGTCTATCTGGCGTCACACCCGGCGCGCTGGCGCGTTATCGTGCCGCTCAGCACCTCCGCCGTAGCGAGCATCGCCCTGGCGCTCGTGTCCATCGTTCCCGTTCTGTTGGAGCGCGAGGCCGTCATGCTGTACGAAGACGTTCACTTGTTCAGCTGGGCGCTACCTTCCGCCGACGTGTGGAAGGCGCTTTTGCTGTGGAATCCAGTGCCATCAGGTCATCTCAGCTATCTGGGCGCAACGGGCCTGCTAGTCATGGGGGCCGCCGTGGTGGCGACCTTTACGCGCGCAAGTGCGGGTAACGGGCGCACCTGGTTGCTCGTCAGCCTCGTGCTGTGCACCGCCTTCGCCCTCACGGATCGCGGCCATCATGTGAAATTCATGGTGGCGACTCTATTCGGCTACGCGTTCCTCGTAGGCATCGCCGCAGACCACCTGCGAAGGACGCTCGGCGTGCGTTCGCCACTGCTCGCCGGGGTTACGCTGCTGGTGGTGCTGGACCTCTGCAGCACCGCACTGCAACCGTACAACCGCACCGATAAGTCCTACCTGGACGATGCGGGACGCCATCTCGAAGCCACGCCCTCACTCGGTCGCGTCTTGCAGACACGCACGTGGGGCGGATCCGGAGAACTCTTCGCCTCGATCGGCCCCGGCGCGGGGATACTCTCCTACTACCGTAGCGAGCAGCTAACGGGTGCACACAACCTCGCGGCCTCACGCGCCCACAACTACATCGGCGCGGTGATAAAGCGCGTCGAGCACGACCTGCGCAGTACCGGTGCCTTAGCGGAGGACACCCGCACTCTCCTGGCCCTGTTGAACGTGCATACGATCGTGAACGACACGGGAAGGCAGATGGGATTGCCAGCATCGGTAGTCAGCAACGCTGAGCACCCCACGCTCGGCGCGTACATCGATGTCGGCCCCGCACCAGCGGTGACCTACGCACCCCAGCTCGCGGTACAAGATCCCTCAGCTCTGGATAAGCCCGCGTTTTGGAATGAGGACTTTGCCGCGGCGAGTGACGCGACGATACGCGTGGACGAGTATCTGGACGAGCTGCTCGAGCGGATGGCCCTCGACCGGGAGCGCGGTATCGCCTCACAGCTCGTCGTACGTCACGCACCCGACGCCGCGCTCGCCCCACCGCCAACTGATGCAGACACCAGCATAACCGTCTCCAAGCACCAGGTTCACCAGACCTGGGCGGAGATTGAGTTCGTGGCCTCAAACGCAGGCTACGTACGCTTGCCTCACGTTTGGCACCCTACACTCACGGTGTCACGCGACGGCGTCCCGATCACCGCCGTTGCCAGCGCCCTCAACTTCGCGGTCGTACCTGCTCGACCGGGAGTGAACAACCTGGAGCTACGCTACGGTTGGAGCCGCGTGCAGCTTGGATCCCTAGGCGTCTCGACCTTCGTCCTGGTCTTGCTGTCCGGCGGACTGGGCGTGTCGCTACTGCAGGCACGACAGCGCACCCCGCCCGGCACGCAATAGAAGGAGCAGGCAATATGTGTCGTCTGGCCGTTGGAAAATCAGGATATCTCTCATGACTGCACTTGAGGCCCGCCGCGCCAATCTGATCGAAGACCCGGCTGCAGGTATCGAAATCAGCCTCGTTGCCCCGATGTTCAACGAAGAGCAGGCTATCCCGCCCTTCCTTGAGCGCGTCGTTCCCATCGTCGAGGAGCTCTCCTCTAGCTACGAGATCGTCTGCGTGAACGACGGTAGCAGTGACACAACCCTCGCAATGCTGGTTGCGGCTAGACAGGCCAACCCTGCTATTAAAATAGTTGACCTTACTCGAAACTTCGGTAAGGACATCGCCTTGACAGCGGGGATCAACCATGCGCGAGGGCGAGCGGTGATACCGATCGATGCGGATCTGCAGGATCCACCAGAGGTCATCACCGAGATGGTGCAAAGGTGGCGGGAGGGCTACGACGTCGTTCTAGCCGCACGTAAAGATCGCGCCAGTGACTCCGCGCTGAAGCGCTGGAGCGCGCGAATGTTCTACCGCACAATCGGCCGCATCAGCGATACGCCGATCCCCGAGAATGTGGGGGACTTTCGCCTCATGTCACGTGCCGTCGTCGAGGCCGTGCGACAACTCCCAGAACGCACGCGTTTCATGAAGGGCATCCTGTCGTGGGTAGGTTATCGCCACACGACCGTCTACTACACTCGACCCACGCGCGTCGCTGGCACCACAAAGTGGCGATTCTGGCCACTTTGGAACTTCGCGCTCGACGGTATCGTCTCCTTTAGCACGTTGCCGTTGAAGCTGTGGAGCTACCTCGGAATCGTATGCGCCGGCTTCGCACTGCTGTACATGATTTACATCGTAATCAAGACCCTACTGCTCGGCGCGGACGTCCCAGGGTACGCGTCATTGATCACCGTATCGCTGTTCTTCAACGGCTTGGTTCTCACCGGAATGGGCGTAATAGGTGAGTACCTCTCGCGAGTATTCATCGAGGTCAAGGGCAGGCCGCTCTACCTTGTGCGCGAGCGATGGGGTGTAGAGGATGACGCTGGCTCGGATCCAGACCGGAACACGTAGGGCCAGGTGGACATGACGACCGGCTGGCGAGATCGCGCCCGAGTTCTACTCCAGTACATCAAGTTCGCGCTGGTCGGTGGGCTGGCCACGCTTACCCACGTTGCAGCCTTCGCAGCCTTCAACGAGCTCACCTCGCTTACACCCTTGCTGGCGAACTTTGCCGCCTTCGGAACGGCGTTCAGCGTCTCATTCTTCGGCCACCTGAGGTGGACCTTCGCCCAGCACGATGTGCAACCGGCGGCGGCACTAGGGCGCTTCGCCGCGGTGGCGCTCGTAGGGCTCTCCCTAAACACGCTGATCGTCTACCTGATCACCGACGTCCTAGCTTGGTCCTACATCGCGGCGATACCGCCGATGGCTACCCTAGTCCCCATCTCAACGTTTGTGTTGAGCAAGTACTGGGCCTTCGCCATGCGCACAGCGCGGTAGCCACAGGTTCTCGGGCGCAGATCGTGCCACCGCACGGCCCCGCGGCAGGTCACCAGGCGCACTTCGTGAGCGTTGACTGCCCGCAGACCATTGGGTAGCGTACCGCCCGCTGGCGGGCTGACGTCCACCAGCATCTCCCACCCACCACCAAGGACTGGGGCTCTGTGACCACGCAAGATGGAAATCGCGAGAAGCCGTCCGGAGCCGGTATCGGCAAACACCTTCCCCTCGTTGGCTTCATGCTCTCGCCGGTTATCCTGGGGTTCCTCCTTGGGGTTTACGTCGGTGCTGAGGAAGTGTTTCCGTACAAGCACATCCGGGACGCGCGCAATACCCTAAGCTCGCTCGCTTCACTGCTTGAGAAGCGCAAGCACCCCAGCTTCCAGCGTTTCTCCGAGTATGACGTAGCGGACCTGTCTCAACTGCGTATCGAGTCCGACCCAAGCGCGTCGCCGGACGACTCCTACCTCTTTTTCGGCGGGCTCAACCAGTATCGTGAGCTGTGCCCGGAGCAAGGATGCGCCGCCGTACACATGGCTGGCACCGGAGAGGTTCTGCACGCTTATCCCTACAGGCCGGAGGAGATCTTCGCAGCGAATTCAGCAACCGAGCATCCGCACGAGTTCCTCCAGTTCGACCCCGCGCAAGACATGCGCCCGGTAAGCGCCAAGCTCCTCCCAGGACGCGACCTGCTAGTGATCTTCGCCAGGACCAAAGACGCGCAGGTCTTTCCCTTTGGTACCGGCGTTGCCCGCATCGCGCCGGACGGTCAGCCTCGATGGTACCGCTTCGATTACAGCCATCACTGGCCCTCACCCAGCGTTGGAGATCACCTGCTTATCCCCGCCGCCCGAGTAAGAACTACTCCGGTGGAACTCGCCTGGCACGCGAGGGACTCGTACATGCTTCCCTGCAGCGCGAAAACCTACGACGACACGGTTCAAGTGATGAATCCGGCGGGTGACGTGCTCGAGGAGATCTCTATCTTGACCGCGCTGGAGCAATCCCCCTTTCGGGGCTTGTTGGAGCAAACCACCGATCCCTGCGATCCCCTGCACCTGAATTTCATCGATGTGGTGCGAGACACTGACCCAACCGTCGAGGACATCACGACAGGCGATTGGGTGCTCTCACTGCGTAACTTGAGTGCGTTCGCAATCGTTGATTCAAACAACGGCCGCATCAAGAGAGTCATCAGAGGTAGCTTCAGCCAGCAGCACAGCGTGCAGCACCTCACTGGGCCACGCTATCTGCTGTTCGACAACAAGGGGGGCAACTGGGACGGTGGTCCTTCGCGAGTCTTGGAGCTTGACCTCGCCACCGGCAGCGAGCGAACCGTGTTTCCAACGGCAGCTCACCTCGACCGGCATCGAAAGCTGTTTCAAAAGGCCGTTGGACACCTATCGATTTCGAAGGACAGGACGCGCGTGATCGCGACGTTTACCTCCTATGGGCTCGCCTTTGAGATCCGCTTGGCGGATGGCCGGTTGCTGCGCGAGTTCCGCAGCATCCACGACGTCTCGGACGTGCCAACGCTAGCCGCGAGGGGCACCACTGCCGCTGTATTTGAGTTGTTCGGAGTCGAGTACGCTGTGACCGACTGAGGCTCGGCACGACGCCGCCGTAGCCCACAAAGCCAGATGCTGCGCGATACGGGGCTCTCCCAAGCCGCGACAGTTAGGGAAGAAGGCGTTCACAACCACTATCGTGAACGCGCCCGATGTCGTGACTGGGCAACGCGGTGGATTACTGGCGGTCGGCTTCCGCAAGCTCCGCACGCCCCTTCATCCGGGCACGAAGGCGCTTCAGCGGGTACCACACGAAGCCGACGATCGCCAGACAAACTGCGCCGAGCAGCGCCACTAAGGATCCGATTGCCGTGATCCCAGCGCCCGGACCGATGTAAGCTTCCGCGCTACCCGTGAACAGAACTGCGAGCCCGAAGGCCAACGAAACGAGCACCTTAGCCACTGCTGCTATCCTCCCTTAGCTGACGCGCCCGGGGTCGGGCGGCCGGTCCTTTTTTTGGAACTATTCTTAAACGCCGGCGTTAGATCAAGCGAACTCTCCGTCGCTTGCCGCACCATTCTCTCAGTCGAAAGGGGAAAACTCCAGCGCCGCTCATCAAGGCCCTGGATCCGCCACCAGCGGTCGTCAATCCAGCGATACGCCGGCAGGAGCCTTCGGCTGGAGCGTCCCATCGTCAGCAGATACCGTGTACTGCTGGGTCTGAGAGGGGGCCGTAGGCGTCCCACTAATGACGCTTCCGGTGAGCGTCAGGCCAGGCGGCAAAGGTAGGTCGATGGAGAACTCCAGGGCGTCTCCGTCAGCATCCGTAACGTAATCTGCCAAGTCGATCATGACCGGTTGACCAACCGCAAAGGTCTGATTGGGCACTCGAGACCAGACGGGCAGCGAGGCCGCCTTCGCTGGCGGGGTGACCGACAGGCCGCCACCTACTGCGCAGACGCTGAGGGCCTGTCCTGTCGTCTTCACGAATTCGCGGCGAGTGAGTCCGGATCGGACGTTCTCCAAAGTCTTGGACACGGGCGCTTACTCCGACGTTCGGTAGAAGTAGATTTGTGAATCGTGCGCGTTGTTCAGCACAAAGCCTGCGAGCTCCGGCACGTAGCTCCACCGCCCAAAGGTGCCACCGGTGCGTTGTTGATCCGGCGTGTCGCCGTGAAACGTCTCCGTCACCCACGGCGTGCTCGCCGACCCTCCTGCATCGAGCCAGGCAACGGTGTTGCTGCCCGCCGGCATGTTCTGATTCGCGTCCGTCACCCCGGTGGTGGGCGTGTAGATCCTATCCTGACGAGTGTCATATGCGACTGCGGCCTTGGTGTTTGTCGGCACTGGGCCGCCCCACAGCTCACCAACCCCGGTCTGAACATTGATGCGCCCTGCGTTGCGACCGGTCTCCTTCAAAAAGAACAGGTAGTCTCTCGGTCCCATCGTGCAGATGGCGCAGTCGTTGGGACTGCCGTCGCCGGAAAAGGCGATATCCGCCCAGGTGCGACTAATCGGGTCATAAGCACCGAAGCTGTCATCGCGAGCGCCCTTGCCCTTGGCATAAAACAAGCCCGTATGCGGATGGAAAGTCGACATCGAGTGCGTCGCGGGAAAGAGCCCGTGCGGCGAGTGCGTCACCGGACTGGCCTTCGCGGCATCCCACTCCCCGGCCACCACATCGAAGACATCTATGTCGGCGACGGTCCCGCCGTCTGCGCAGTAGGGCGAGTTCGACCAGAGCATTACGATCCGGTCGAGCCCAAAGCTGAAGTCTCCCACCGTATGGCGACTCGTCGGCCGTCCGTCCGCATTCCTAGCCACGCAGGTCAGGATATCCTCGTTTGCGGACTGCGCCCCCCAACGGCGCCACTGCGGGGTGCTTGAGTTCGTGCCGAACAGAGGCCCGAAAGCGTAGATGGAGTTGTCCGCATGCGTCGCGTGACCTCCCCCACACACGCAAAGGTAGGGTTGGCCATCCAAATAGGCCACGGTGCCGCCGCTAAAGGAGTAAAGCCCCCGTGGCCACCCGGTTCCGCCGGCCACGATGTCCGTCGGCTCAGTCCAGCCGTTGTCCGTGATTGCTTGGTCCAGCGAGGAGTTTGGGATCGCCCTGATTACGCCGGGCGCCTGCCAGTCCGGGTACCAGTCCGGGAGCGTACCGACGGTAATCGAAAAGGATGTCTCTACACCCGCCATGCGTTCCTCCGCAAACGATCTATTGTGAGCAGCCGTATTGATGAGTTGATCAGCTCGTGTAACGTCCGAGCCAGATCCTGGCGTACGTTAGCGTGTCTTGGCGGTGCGAATCGTGACGGAGGTCAAGTGCCGCGCTCGCATCGCGAACGGAGCTGACGACTTGCCTCAAAAGTTGCCGCGCCTCGCCGAGACCTCAACTCACCCCCAACTCTCGAAACACCCCTTCCACGACCTCGGCGTTTCGCGCCCAAGTGAACCCGCGCTCATCGATGCACTCGCGCGCCCGCTCGCCCAGGCGTTGGCGTAGTGTCGGCTGCTCACAAAGCGTCTCCACAGCATTCAGCAAGTCGTCTGGCTTCGCGGGGTCGAACAACCAGCCCGTATCGCCATGGACGAGCACCTCGCGGATGTTCGAAGTGTTTGGCGCTACCACGGCGCAACCCATCGCCAAGTACTCGAAGAGTTTTAGTGGCGATGCGTAGGCAACGACATCGGGCTGTAAGGCCACATCGAAGGCCCCGACGAACCCCGCCACATCCTGCCGCGCCACCACCCCGGTGACGGTGACGCGATCGCTCACCTCGAGCTCTTGAGCACGCGCCTCGATCTGCGCGCGGGCCGGTCCATCGCCCACCACAAGCAGGTGTCGCTCTGGTGAGCGCGACACCAGATCGACTGCGCGGTCGAGGCCGTGCCATTCGCGGACGAACCCGGTGAAACCGAGGACTAGGCGACCTTCGAGGCCCAGAGCCCGCTTGGCCTGCTCTCGACCAGGGACGTGAGCGAACTTGTCCCAATCGATGCCGTTGGGGACGACAGTAATGCGCTCCGCGCTGACGCCTTCGTTAACCACCATGTCCGCAAGTACCTGGGTCACCGGCAAGGTGCGATCAGCGTGGCGCCAGCAGTAGCGCTCACTCCAGCGCGCCAGCCCCTGAAGGGCCAATCCGCCACTGTGCTTTGCCCGCTCTTCGCGAAGAGGTGCATTGATCTCAAGGAGCATCGGCAAACGATACCGACGCCGTATCCAAATACCAGCGGGAAGAAATAGGCTGTAGCGCTCGTAGAGGCAGTCTGGTTGGTGTTCGCGCACGGCGCGAGCAAGCTTACGGTAGGCGACGAGGCTGTAGCTCAGCTCCGCGAATTCGTAAAGCGCCTTGGGCAAGTGGCGCTTTAGCCAGTCGACGAAGCCACCGTCGGTCCCGAAGTCGCTCTGCGCGTTAAAGTTCGGCCCCACGATAATCAGCTCGTGGCCCCGCTCGCGAAGGGCCCGAGTGAGCTCGTCTATGTGCACAAACTGGCCGTCCTTGGAGGCCACCCGGTGATGGTAGAGGATTCTCATGCGGCAGATCAGGCCCTAGCGTGCTGCGGTCAGGGGCTTTCAACGAAGATGTTGCGGGGGGATCGCTTGCTCGACTGTGAAGGCCCAAGTTAGTGACGCTCCGAGGGCGTCGGAGCATAGCGACACGATCGAGGACGCACAAGTGCACGAGTACGATCCGAGCGGCATTGGTCGACGGACCTCAGCGTCGAACCACACGCTGGCTACCGCTCCCTATTTCAAGAGCAGTGCTACACTGCGCCTGGCCCCGTCAGCACCCTCGCCCGTTCTCCGCACCCTCGGCAGACTATTGCGTCGACTCACCTCCACATTCTCGCGTTTCGGCGCTTTCAACGGTTGCCTCTATCTGTTCGCGCGTCTGGCCAAAGGCACCACGGGTGGGCACATATCGCTGCGCCGATACCTGTTCTTCGCCCAAGCCGTTCCACCGCAGGACCCTAAAGCGCAAAAGCGCAGAGCACGTTTCGCCCCGATCCGCAGCGCCCTGCCGGACGACCCGCTCGTCGAGCAGTTCCCGCGCTGCGCCACTGTGCTCGAGACTCGCTGGAGAGAGGGATCGCATTGCCTTGCCGCTGACCACGAAGGGCAATTCCTAGGCTACATCTGGCTGCACTTTGGCGCCTACGTAGAGGACGAGGTTCGCTGTCGCTTCGTGCCCACGCCTGGCGACAAGGCAGCGTGGGACTACGACGTATACGTGATTCCCGAACGCCGGCTGGGGCTTGGATTCGTCTGCCTGTGGGACGCAGCCAACGAGTATCTGCGCGAGCGAGGCTATGAGTGGAGTGTGAGCCGTGTCTCCGCCTTCAACACTCCCTCGATCCGTTCCCACGAGCGTATGGGCGCAAAGGCGCTTGGTAGCGCCATTTTCCTTACCGTCTTTGGGATGCAGATGATGTTTTCATCGAAAGCCCCCTACCTTCATGTGTCTTTCTCCTCAGCCAACATGCCATCCATGAATTTACCTACCTGAACTGATAGGTAATTATGAAAATTCTCTACATCTGCCATCGCTTCCCATACCCACCGGCAAGCGGCGCCAAGATCCGCTCCTTCCACATGATCCGCCATCTCCACGAGCAGGGGCATGAGGTGGTGCTCGCCACGATCTACCGATCAGACGAAGAGCGAGAGGCGGGCGCGGGCATGGAGACCTATTGCAGCCGGATGATCACCGCGCAGGTGAGCAAGGTGCCCGCCGTGGTCCGCATGCTGAGCCGGCTGCCAACGCCCGTCCCTTCCTCCATGGGTTTTTTCTACTCCCCAACGCTGCATAGGCTGCTGCGCGAGGAGCTGAGCGGCGAACCACGACCGGATCTGATCATCGTGCACTGCTCCTCGGTAGCGCACTACGTGGCAGACATCGACGATGTGCCGAAGATCCTCGACTTCGCAGACATGGATTCGCAGAAGTGGCTTGCCTACGCCTCCTATCACAGGTTCCCCCGCAACCTTGGCTACTGGCTAGAGGGCAGCAAGATGGAGCGCGCAGAACGCCGCCTGGCCCCGCGCTTCGAACTCAGCACCTGCACTACTCCCGAGGAGACCGCCACCCTCGACGGCTTCGAGACGGGTGCGCGCACGGACTGGTTCGTCAACGGTGTAGATACGGAGTACTTCAGCCCGATGGAGGAGACCGATCGCCACCAGATCTGCTTTGTCGGGCGCATGGACTACTACCCGAACATCCAGGCGATGGTGAACTTCTGCGCTGAGGTCTGGCCGGCGTTGAAAGAGCGCTACCCCCAACTCCAGCTCGCGATCGTGGGCGCCGAACCGACCGCCGATGTGCGCAAGCTCGCCGCCCTGGAGGGCGTGGAAGTGACCGGCTCCGTGCCCGACGTGCGGCCCTGGGTTGGCCGCTCGCGCCTAAGCGTCGCGCCTCTGACCATCGCTAGGGGCACGCAGAACAAGCTGCTCGAGTCGATGGCCATGGGCGTTCCCGTGGTGTGTAGCGCCATCGCCGCCCGAGGCGTGGACGTCGAGGTCGGTAAGCACCTGTTGGTGGCCGACACGCCCGAGGACTACCTCGATCAGGTGGGACTGTTGCTCGAGTCCGATGAGCGACACGAGGCCCTGTCGATTGCGGGCCGCAAACGTGTCCTCAGCCATCACACGTGGGACACAGCGATGAAGCGCTTCGATGAGCTGGTGGGCGAGACCGTGAACAGCCGGCGGACTTAGCGAAAAAGGCTAGAGCGGGAGAGACACAACATCTTCCTAAGCAACGCGGTAGCACCGAGGGACGCCGCGAGCGGGCGGCTCACTGCCTAGGCGCACTCTTGGCGAGTGAAGAGCTCCCGGGGCACCTAGACATCGGCGGGCGGCGCTAAAATAGACATGATGTACTCAAAAATCCCCGGCCCTCATCAGATCGCCTCGAGCAATCGCGCGCGCTGCGCTGCGGCAAACACTGGGTAAAAAAAACCGGATACGCATGAACGCGTATCCGGTAACTCGCACTCTCGCTCGCAAATCGCTACTGGCCGAAGCGGAAGCTCGCCTCCACACCCCAGGCCTGCAGAGTCCCTGGGCTAACGAAGGCGCCGCCGAACTCCGGCGCAGGAATCACCTCGTTGAGGAAGTTCTCGTCGGTCAGGTTATTGATGAACCCGGTCACTGACCACGTCTCTCCCTGTAGTCCCGCTCGTAAGTTTACCAGGCCGTACGCATCGCGCTTGGCGAATGTCAGGTTGGACGGCGGGAACACCCCTCCCCCGAACGCTACACCACTAAACACATTCGGGACAACATCGTCGTCTTGGAGGGTGTGGAAATAGGTGTCCCCGACGTGGCTGTAGTCCAGCCGGCCGAAGAAGGAGAGGCCGTTGCCGAGGGGCTGGAGCAGCTGCAGGCCCACGTTCGCAGTGATCTCCGGCGCATAAGGCACCTCGTTGCCCACGGTCGCGGGCCGGTTGGCATTCTCCTTGATCTCACCCTCGACGATGCCGATACCGCCGTAGAGGCTAAGGTTGTCGGTGATGTTGAACGTGGCCGCGAACTCGCCGCCGAAAATCTCCACCTCGTCGATGTTGGTCACCACCCGCAGGAGGCCGAAGGTGCCCACGAAGAATTCGAAGAACTGCATATCGTCGACGTTCGTGTAGTAGGCCGCACCCTCGAGGCTGAGGCGATCGGTCGGGTTGGCCTTGAAACCCACCTCGAAGGAGTTGTTGACCTCCTTCTCGAACACATCGCTGATCGACAGGGGCGTGCCGCCTGACGGTTCGATGTACAAATCGTTGAAGAAGATGTCGATGAAGTCCGCGCTGCCCTGGTTGTTGAAGCCACCGCTCTTGAAGCCCACACCCCAGGAGCTGTAGAGCGTGAGGCCTGGCGCGGCATCCCAGGTCAGGCTGACCTTGGGCTGCAGCTGCTCGAAGGTCTCGTTGCGATCGGGCACGCTCGAGTTGAAACCAATAACGTTGTTATTCGGGCCGTACTGCACGAGCGCCGGGTTCAGCGGCGAACCCCCGTTGAAGGGCCCTGAGAACGGTAGGGCCACGGTGGGATCTAGGTCGACAAAGCTCGTGCGCAGATCCGCCGGAACGAGGTTGGTCACGTCGCGGTCTTCCACGTCGTAGCGCAGGGCCACGGCCAGCTCGACCGTGTCGCTGAGGTCGTAGGCGATGTTGCCGAAGGCAGCGTAGACGCGCGTGTCGAAGCGGTCGTAGAGCAGGCTCTCGGTGTTGCCGGGGATGATGAGCCCCGCCGGCGGCGCACCGCTGCCATCGTCCACGCCAAGGTTCACACCGACCTCGCGCTCGAGGTCCAGGAAGTAGGCACCCGCTTGCCAGCGCAGGGCTTGATCGGCGCTCGAGGTAAAGCGTATCTCGAAGCTGATGTCTTCCTGGTTGCGAATCTGGTACTGCGTGCCGTCACAGCTGGTCGGCGAGTAGGGGCCGAACACGGTCGCACCGCCACCTGCACCGGGCAGGCCGACCACGCCGCCGAAGCCGTTGTCGAAGATCGCCGGCGCGTTGAGGGCAAAGCCGGAGGCGTTCAGGGCCTGGGCACTGTCGATACAGGCCTGCTCCGCCGCCGTGAGATTGGCGTCCGGGGTGCCTATGCCGCTGATGCCGGTGAAAAAGCCGAAGTCGCCGCTGGTGCCGTCGGCAAAGAAGAACTGATCGACGTCGCTGTACAGACCCCAGGCGGTAAAGGTGCCCCAATCGGCCTCGTAGTCGAGCTTCATGGAGAACTCGGTGGACTCCTGCTCGTTTTGCGAGTCGACGTTGTTGACGAAGCGGAACTCGTGCTCATTGACGTCCTGCTCGAAGCTGCCCTGCTCGCCGCCGCCGAGGCCGGCGAGGAAGAAGCTGGCGTTGAACACGATGGCACCCGCATCCACTTCACCGTAGCGGAACTTGGTGTCTAGCTTAAGGCGATCGGTAGGTGTGAAGATCAGCCGGCCGTTGAAGTTGTAGTTCTCGAAGCGGTCGATGGAGCTGTCATCGCCGGTAAAATCGTTCGAGTAGAAACCGTCGAAGTCACGGTAGTCGGCTGCAATGCGAGCGAAGATCTTGTCTTCCTTCAGCGCGCCGCTCGCGAAGGCCGAACCGGTCACTAGGCCAAACTCACCACCGCTTGCCTTCACGCCCGCCTCGAACTCGTCGCCCGGCTCGTTGGTAGTTACAATGATGGCGCCCGCGCCCGCGTTGCGTCCATACAGAGCACCCTGTGGGCCCTTCAGCACTTCGATCTGGGCCAGGTCAGCGAACTCGCGGTTGAAGGAGCTTGGGTTGGTGTAGAGGATGCCGTCGACGATGAAGGCAAAGCTGGCCTCACCGTCACGCGTACCGTTGATGCCGCGGATGCTGACCTGCGTGTCGCCGACCTCCGCGGTGTTGACCAAGGTCACCCCCGGCGTGAGGGCGATGAAGTCCTCTGCGCGCCTGATGCCAGCGTTGTTGATGTCCGCCTCGGTAAACGCAGTGATGGCCGCGGGCACGTCGGAGAGGGACTCTTCGCGTTGGCGGGCGGTCACAATGACCTCTTCCATGCCCTGAGCGCCCGCTGGCGTCCCCGTCACACTCAAGCCAGTGCCCGTTACGCCCGCGAGCACCGCCGGCAACACACAACGCCTCACACTCATACTTTTCCCCCCGATCGGTCGATGAGCCATATCACCCGGTCCTTGCCGCGCCCAGCGCGGCGGACTGATGACGAAACGATGATCGAAATATACCCGTCGCATCCCAGCCCATGTATACGATATGGCGTAATTTTGGGGGGTTAGGCCCCCTGAAGCCCCTGATTTTGGCCTTCACCTGTATACAATCTGACCTTCATGAGCGCGAGGTAATCGATTGAGCAGAGCCAACGACAAGGCCTATGAGCGCATTCGGGAAGAGATTCTGAGCGGCCGGCTAGCGGCCGGTGAGCATCTGCCAGAACAGCGCATCGCTGAGATCACGGGCGTCAGCCGCACGCCTGTGCGCGAGGCTCTGCGTCGTCTGCATGCGGAACGATTCGTCCGCTACATCCCCAATCGGGGAGCGTACGTGGCGGAATGGTCGGCGAGCGAGGTGGCCGAGATCTTCGACTTGCGATTGCTCCTCGAGGGCTATGCGGCGGCCCGGGCAGCGGAACGGATGACGGAGGCGCGCCTCGAGGTGCTGCGCGGATGCGTGGGACGGATCGACGCCCTACTAGCCGAAGGGGAGCATCTGGACTACGACGGGCTGTTGCGGGCCAATCACGAATTTCACGACACCCTAATCGACGCGGCGCAGAGCCCACGTCTACGCGACCTGCTGCACTCCCTGCTCGAGACGCCGATGATTCTGCGCACGATGAAACGCTACAGCCACGCGGACATCGTACGCAGCAATCAACATCATGCCGAGATGGTGCAAGCCTGCGCGGCGGCCGATGCAGATTGGGCGCGAAGTGTCATGACCGCCCACCTTCGGGCGGCCCGCGCCACCCTCGGCGCCTAAGCATCGGTGCTAGTTCAACTTGTTCGCGCGCCAGTACTTGGTGCCCGTGATGTCGGCCTGCAGGATCAGGCCCGCATCGGTGAGTTGGTAGTAGGCCACGCCATTGTGGAAGTCGGCACCTACATCACCGCCGGCACGACCTGCAGTCGCATCCGCTGACACGCCGCCTTTCCAAGCGTTGTCGATGAAACTGGCGTACTTGTCAGCGGTTTGGAACAGAAACACGATGTTGTACGACTTGCCCCCGAGCCCGAGATTGAGCCCCCCGGTGCCCATGTTCATGTAGGTACGCTCGCCGCTTGATCGATCCACGGCCACGCCCTGCCCCCCGCCACCGGTGACGACCAGGGACACCTTGACTACATTGAACACGGCATAACCCGCCGCGTTGTCGAATAAGCTCTTCGCTGCTGGCTTCTCCTCGAACAAGCGCTCTAACGTCAAGCGCTCGTTCAAGTCGATCTCCGCTCGCTTGCGGTCGCTGCGATCAGCGCTAGCGATCAGCGGGGCGCAGCATAGGGCGGCAAAAGTGAGCCACGATGCCCACCGCGCCAGGTGCCAGTTCCCATCCGTGCGTACTTCCTTCATTCTTCCTCCGGCCCGATAGCCTATGCACGTAACAACGCGCGTGATTTCAACGAGTTGACCTGATTCGGTCAGAAATGTTCCCACATACCGTGATGGGCGCGGGTTCCCAACCTGACTCCCCTGCGCGCAGGTGCGCGACCCTCACACTAGGTCAAGACCACGCGACCTTACCACCGAACATAACCATTCGCTAAAGTTCGATCAGCGCATCACACAAGCCACGCCAGCGAAGCGCCGAGCCGTAGCAACTTATCTCGGTGTCCCGATCGACGCCCCACGTTGAAGCGACAGTTCAGTGACAGACTCCCCAGATCTCATCTTGCGAACTGTGGGACAATCGCTGGCCGCGGGGCCAGTGGTAAACGCTCCTCGCCCTGCACACAACCAGAACGACAAGCAGAGAAGGAACAACTCCTCGTGATGACCCTACGCACTACGTGCTTGGCGGCGGCCCTCGCGCTCCTGCCGGCCCTCTCCTTTGCTCAAAGCATCGACGCCACCCGCGGCGCCGACCGCGCCGTCGACTACCCCGCCCTGAAGCGACTCGGCGGCTGGGACGATCGCAACTACCAACTCACCAAGCGCGACCTC
>JBCCWS010000016.1 GCA_039193195.1 Pseudomonadota bacterium | reverse complement strand
TCGACGTCGTTGGTGGATCCGTCTTCGTCACTGGCGAAGGCAGTGACGCCCACCGTGTCGCCGGCCGAGGCGTTCTCGGCGATCGTGTTGGCGCTCGCATCCGAATCGCTGACGGCAGAGACGTCGAACTCGTCATCGTCGGTAATGGCGATATCGAAGGTCTGAGTCGAGGTGGAGCCATCGTTGGAGGTGGCGGTGACCTCGATCTGCATCGTCTGAGCCGATTCGAAGTCGAGCGCGTCGGGATCTGCCACTGTGACCACGCCGGAGTCCGCATCGATGGCGAAGGCATCGTCGGGGTTAGCGCTCAGGGAGTACTCGACGCCGTTGTTTGAGCCGTCATCGTCGCTAGCGAAGGCAGTGACGCCCACCGTGTCACCGGCCGATGCACCCTCGTTGACCGTGTTGGCCCCCCCGTCCGTGTCGCTGACGGCAGAGATGTCGAACTCGTCGTTGTCGGAGATGGCGATGTCGAAGGTCTGGGTCGAGGTGGAGCCATCGTCAGAGGTGGCGGTCACCTCGATCTGCATGGTCTGGGCGGACTCGAAATCGAGACCGTCGGGGTCGGCGACCGTGACCACCCCCGAGTCCGGGTCGATGGCAAAGGCGTTGTTCGGATTGGTGCTCAGGGAGTACTCGACGCCGTTGGTGGTGCCGTCGGCGTCGCTAGCAAAGGCGGTCACACCCACCGTATCACCGGCCGAGGCGTTTTCCGTGATCGTGTTGGCGCTGCTGTCGCTGTCGCTGATGGCGGAGACATCGAACTCGCTATCATCGGTGACTGCGATGTCGAAGGTCTGGGTCGATATGGAGCCATCGTCGGAGGTGGCGGTGACCTCGATCTGCATGGTCTGGGTAGACTCAAAGTCGAGGCCCGACGGATCGGCGACGGTCACCTCGCCGGACTCGGCGTCGATGGCGAAGGCGTCGTTGGGGTTGTCGCTAAGCGAGTACTCGACGCCGTTGTTCGAGCCGTCATCGTCGCTAGCGAAGGCGGTGACCCCGACCGTGTCGCCAGCGGACGCGCCTTCGTTGATGGTGTTGGCACTACCGTCCGTGTCGCTGACGGCGGAGATGTCGAACTCGTCGTTGTCCGAGATGGCGATATCGAAGGTCTGGGAGGAGGTGGAGCCGTCGTCGGAGGTGGCGGTCACCTCGATCTGCATCGTCTGAGCAGATTCGAAGTCCAGGCCGCCAGGATCGGCGACGGTCACGACACCGCTATCGGCATCGATAGCGAAGGCATCGTTCGGGTTCGCACTCAGGGAGTACTCGACGCCGTTGTTAGCGCCATCATCGTCGCTAGCGAAGGCGGTGACGCCCACCGTATCGCCGGCCGAGGCGTTCTCCGCGACCGTGTTCGCACCCCCGTCACTATCGCTAACGGCGGAGACATCGAACTCGTCATCGTCGGTGATGGCGATGTCGAAGGTCTGGGTCGAGGTGGAGCCGTCGTCGGAGGTGGCGGTGACTTCGATCTGCATGGTTTGGGCGGATTCGAAGTCCAGGCCCGACGGATCGGCGACGGTCACCACGCCGGACTCGGCGTCGATGGCGAAGGCGTCGTTGGGGTTGGTGCTAAGCGAGTACTCGACGCCGTTGTTCGAGCCGTCATCGTCGCTGGCGAAGGCGGTGATACCGACCTCATCTCCAGCGCTGGCGTTCTCGACAACGGTGTCGGCGCCTACATCCGAGTCGACCGTCGCGGTCACGTCGAACTCGTCGTCGTCGGTGATCGTGATGTCGAAGCTCTGCGCGGACGTGGAGCCGTCTTCCGAGGTGGCGGTGACCTCGATCCGCACGGACTCGGCAGACTCGAAATCGAGACCGTCAGGATCCGCCACCGTGACCACGCCGCTCTGCGGATCGATGGCGAAGGCATCGTTCGGATTGGTGCTGAGCGAGTACTGGACGTTGCTGTCGCTGCCGTCTTGGTCGTCGGCGAACGCCGTTACGCCAACCGTATCGCCAACCTCGGCGGCCTCGGCGATCGAATCGCGTGCACCGTCGCGGTCGGCGACGGGGGATACTTCGAACTCGTTCGTGTCTGTCACGGCGATGTCGAAGAACTGGGTCGAGATGGAGCCGTCCTCCGACGTGGCGGTCACTTCGATGCGCATCGATTGTGCCGACTCGAAGTCCAGCCCCGCTGGACGGGCTACGGTCACCTCGCCGGTCAGCGCATCGACGGTGAAAGCGTCGTTCGGGTTCTCGCTGAGCGAGTACTGCACGGCACTGCCGGTGCCGTCTTCGTCCTCGGCGAATGCGGTGATACCCACGGGGTCGCCCACGGCCGCGCTCTCGGCGATCGTGTCCTGCGCACTGTCGCCGTCCACGGCTACAGAGACGTCGAACTCATCTTCATCATTGATCGCGATGGTGAAGGCCTGAGTGGAGGTGGAGCCGTCGTCGGAGGTCGCCGTCACCTCGATGCGCATGGCCTGGGACGACTCGAAGTCTAGGGCCGATGGCTCCGCCACGCTCACCACGCCGCTCTGGGCATCGATGGCGAAGGCACCGTCTGGGTTGTCGCTCAGGCTGTAGGTGACGCCATCGACACCGTCGCTATCGTCAGCAAGTGCCGTGACGCCGACCAGATCACCGACCCGAGCACTCTCGGCGACAGCGTCGGCGCTCGCATCTGCATCGCCGGTAGGTGAGATCGAGAATTCGTTGTGATTGTCGATCGCGATGGCGAAGCGTTGACTGCTGTTGGACCCGTCGGCCGAGGTGGCGGTGACCTCGATCTGCATGGTCTGGGCGGCCTCGAAGTCTAGGCCGTTCGGGTATGCGACCGTGACGATGCCGCTCGCCGGGTCGATGGCGAAGGCATCGTTGGGGTTGTCGCTCAAGCGGTAGGTGACGGCATTCTCGGTGCCGTCTGCGTCCATGGCGCTGACCGCCACGCCCACCTGTTCGCCGGCGCTGGCATTCTCGGACACGCGCTCGTCGCGGGCGTCGCCGTCGACAATCGGGGATATGTCGAACTCGTCGTCGTCCGTCACGCGAATGACAAAACTCTGCGTGCTGATAGAGCCGTTTGCCGAGACCACGTTGACGACGATTTCATGGCTTTGGTCGGCCTCGAAGTCGAGGAGTTCGGGGGCACGAACGAACACGGCCCCAGTGGCGGGATCGATGGCGAAGCGCCCCTGCGCGTCGTCGGCGAGGGAGTAGGTCACCATTGAACCGTCGCTGCTAACGGCGCTAGCAACCACGCCAACCCGGTCACCGTTGGCGGCATCTTCACTGACCTGGTCTTGGGCCCCATCGCCATCGGCCATGACCATGCCACCGCCGGCGCCCGGTGCCGGCGCGGAATCCGCACCGCCCTCTTCGGCCTGGGGTTGCTCGCCATCCGCGCCTGGGGCGGGGCCCGATGCCTCGGGCGTATCCCCGCCAGCAGCGCTGGGGTCGATGGGCACGAAGGTGAGCGCCGGACCCTCTTCGCCATCCTGCGTGCTGACGGGCGTCGGTGCTTGCACGTCGCCCTGTTGCGTGCGGACGCCTTCCCCTGCCGAGGTCTCGGGAGACTGCGCGGGAGATGAGGGTGGCGATGAGCTCGCGCCCGTTTCTCCATCTCGCGCTGGCGTGTCGGCTTGTTCCAGATCACCGCGCCGCGCCTGGCCGGTCTCGGTGGCTGCATCTGCGCTGTCCACCTCAACCGTGCGTGCGCCTACCCGCGCCTGCTCTATGCTGTCAGCCTCGCTTCTCGGGTCGCCGGAGGTTTCGGCGCGCGTGTCCGTAGCGAAGTCTGGCGAGCCGTAGCCGCCGGCGCGCGGCGCCTGACCGGCCTGCTCGGCGTTGTCCACATCGACTTTGAACTCCTCAACGTCCTCACGCCGGCGATCCTCTCCCTGGCGGACCTCTCGGTCGAGGGCGGAATCGATCGTCTTCGGGCCGGGCGTCGCCTCGGATTGCGCGTCGTGTTGGTCGCTCATACGTCTTCTCGATGCGTCATGCCATCACGGATGGCCGAATGTGCTGGGCGAGCGAGCCCTTGGGGGTCGTTCGCTTCTTCTCAGTGTTCGGCTATCGGGCGGCATCGAGAAAACCCACAGCCGCTCGTTGCATAACGAGGGGAGGTTTTTCGCTTTACAGTGAGATTAAGAGAACTGTGCCGAGTCGGGTGGACCGGGTGGCTATCCGTCGGTCACGAAACGCCCCGAGCGCGCCCTAGCGGGGCACGCGTTCGCCTTGGCGGGTGGAATCGGGAACTACCCCGTTGGGGACGGCGAGTTGCAGCGCCGGGGAGCGGGCGCAGTCCGTCTGCGCAGGGGTGCTGTGGGTGAGCCAGGACACGGCGGCTCGCTGGGGTAAGCGGCGCACCACCTGGCCATCGCCTCGATCAACCCACACGGCGTCGAAAAGGCCGTCGGTGCGCAGCAGCCCGCGCCACATGACCTGAGGGTCGGCGCCGAAGCGGGCATCGTCTAAACGCACGTAGGTGATCTGCCCGATGTGCTCGGGCAGCTGGGCCACGACGTGGTCGCCACCGACGATGGAAAAGAACACCGGTTCGGCGACGTGCTCCATCGTGTAGGTGCCATCTGCGTAGGTGCTGCCCCAGGCCACGCGCAGGGGATCACCGCGGCGAAGCGCATCGACCAGCGCGCGCCGATCTCCGCGCTCCGTCGCGCCGTCCGAGGTGTTGCGAAAGCGTTCCCGCCAGCGCGCGTCACACGATGCGGGCCTTGGCTCGGCATGGTTTGGTCTCGGGGCCCCGCTCTCGGCGTCACACCAGCGGCTGGCGACGCTCCAGCGGTGGGCGCTGCCGCCGTAGAAGATGCCCTCGAGCACCCCATCGCTGCCGAGCTTCCCCGTCCAGCGCGCCGCCTGTTCGCCTTCGGCAAGGGCGATCTCGCCCGTACCGGGCAGTGGGATCTGGCGATGGATGTCATTGAACTGAGCGAAGACCTCTCCCTCGAAGACCGTAAGGAAGCTGCCGTCGGACCAATGGCTGACGTCAATGTGGCCGTCTACGTTCCAGTCGAGCTGCCAGCCGATGCGCACGCGCCCGCCTCCGTTGACGTGTGCAATCAACGTCTCTCGGCTACCGGCCATCACCTGGCCGCCAGCGCTCAACTGAAGCAGGGGAACGTCGCAGAGAGCGGCTGCTGCAGGAGGACACGTCGTCGCCGCCAGTAACGCGCACAATAAAATCAGCTGATAGCCCATCAACGGCAGTTAGCTCGCCCAAATCTACTGAAGTGATCAGGGCGAAATATAGCAGTACGGTTCGCGTTTGAGACTGAATTCCTAGGGAGATAAATCCCAATCTAAGGGCCCTCGGCAGTCGCAATGCGTCATACCCGGCGGTCAACACCGCCTACCGTGCCGCGGGAATGCTAGTAATAGTGTTAGCTTAGGCCGGCGATGGGTGCTCAGGTTTGAACGTCGCTGAGCGTGGCGGCGAGGGCAGCGCCGAGGCCAGCTACGCTCGCCAGCATCAAGATCTTGCCGCCGACTGCCAGGGGAACCAACGCTAGCAGCGCGCCTACCGCGAGTAGGGCCACACCGGTCAGCGTGTTGCCGACGGCCACGTAGTCCGTTCGCTTGTTGCCTCCGGCGAGGTCGACGATGTGGGTCTTGCGTCCAAGCCTTACGCCGTCGTGGAGGATTGCGAGGGCCAGGAAGACCGTCGGCAGCATCCACTTAGTGCTGAGCAGAGACGGGGCGAGCCAGGCCGCCATGGCCGTCGCGATGCCCACCGTGGCGGCGCCCGCGGCCGCTATAATGAGCACGCGTCGACTCGAAAGATCTGCGAAGCGGCCCCATATCGGCCCTGCGATCAAGGAGGCGGAGCCCTGAGCGAACAAAAAGTACGCGAGCGTGAGGCCTGTGCGCTCGCGGCCGAGCACGACGACGAAGGGTCCGATCAGCGCCGTCGAGATGAGCGCGAAGCGCACGAGGAGATAGCGGCGAAACGCGGCGTCTTCCACCACCACGTGCATTCGCCGAGCGGCTTCGCGCAGTCCGTTGGCACCGCCTTCGGTCGCGCCGGGATACTCGGGGATTAGCTGGTACACGGGTATGGCAACTAGCCAGAGGGCGCCACCGAGCAAGAGCATTGGCACGTAGGGCATGCGCTCGGGATCGCCGAGCCACCAGAGCGCCAGGGCGAGGATGAGGGTGCCCGCGCCGGCGACGGAGGCAGCGTAGCCGGAGACCTGGCCGCGGCGGCGCTTAGCGACCGTCTTGCCGAGCACGTCTTTGGCGGCCACGGAGCAGATGCCGCGAGACAGGCTGAATAAGGCGACCAAACTCAGCACGGCGATGGCGAATGGCTGGCCCTCCAGCGCCAGGGCGGCGCCGGCGATCCCCAGCACCGAGGCGCCCTGCAGGCCCGCCCCCACCATCCAAGCGAACTTGCGTCGCGGTAGGGCGCGCAGCCATCCGGCGATGGCAAGCTGCGGTAGCAGCGACCCGGCTTCGCGCAGGGGCACGAGCAAACCGGCGGCCCAGGCAGGGGCACCGAGGGCGGTGAGCAACCACGGCAGGGTGGTCTTAGGACTGATGATGGCATCGCCAAACCCGGTCATCGCTTGGGCGGTGGTGTTGGCCAGGAAGGCGCGCGGCACCACGCGACAAGCCGCTTCGGAGATGTCGCGGCAGGTGCGGGCGTCCTCCTCGTCCACCAGCGCGGCGTAGACGCGCTCGAGGGCGGGATCGAGGGAGCTCGGGTGGTCGCCGTGGTCGCTCATCGGGCAGTGCTGGGTGTGCGCGAAGAAGGGTCCGGTGGGCAGTGTAGTCACCGCCCGTCACGTCGCCCAACCGGCCAAGCTGCGAACCGCGTCGATATTCCTGCATAAGCTTCACCAATGGAGGCACAAAGCGTTTCTTACGGAGCCTGGGGGGGCTATACTTCTGTCGCCTTAGCGCCGGTGGCCCCGAAGGCTGCTTTTCAAAGGCACTAACAGAACCCTTTTCCGACCGACGTCAGGACGTCCACAGCCCCCGCACAACCCGTCGCCAGCGGCGCTCGTGCAACTGGGTGAGCAATGAGCGACAGCCTTCAACAGCGATACAAGAACAGTCCCCTGTTCGGCGCCAACGCGCCCCTGGTCGAAACTCTCTACGAACAATACCTGGCCGATCCGCAGCAGCTAGATCCCGCGTGGCGAGCCTACTTTGCCGGCATTGCGAACGGCGCCAATGGGGAGATTCCCCATGGGCCGATCCGTGATGCCCTGGCCGCGCGCGCGCTCCAACCCCAGGTTGGGTCAGGGGCGGCGGGCACCTCCTCGGTGGCGCTGGAGAAGCAGTCGGCCGTGCTACGACTGATCTGGGCCTACCGCCTGCACGGCCACAAGCTCGCCGAGCTCGATCCGCTGGGCCTGCTCGAGTCTGATTCCCCGCAGGATTTGGACCCCGCTGCGCACGGCCTTGGTGAGTCTGATCTGGACACGGAGTTCTTCACGGAGGGCTTGGCCGGCACTACGCGCCTGAAGCTGCGTAAGATCCTGGCCCTGGCCCGGCGTATTTACACCCGTCGCATCGGCATCGAGTACGCGCACATCTCCAACGTGGTCGAGCGCCAATGGCTGCGCGAGCACGTGGAGATCAGCACCGTCGAGGCCAAGCTGAGCGGCGAGCGCAAGCGCGGTCTGCTTGCCCAGCTCACGGCCGCAGAGGGCATCGAGCGCTACCTGCACACCCGCTACGTAGGCCAGAAGCGCTTCTCCCTCGAGGGTGGGGAGTCACTGATCCCACTGCTCCACAGCCTGATCGACCAGGCCGGCGAAAGCGGCGTCCGGGAGCTGGTGATAGGGATGGCCCACCGGGGTCGGATCAACGTGCTGGTGAACGTACTCGGTAAGTCGCCGGCGGAGTTGTTTAGCGAGTTTGAGGGCCTGTACCAGGCTGGCAGCCAGCTCGGCACCGGTGACGTCAAGTACCACCTCGGGTTCTCCACCGACGTGCCGGTGGCCGGCGACGAGTACATGCATGTGGTCTTGGCCTTCAACCCCTCGCACCTGGAGATCGTCAACCCCGTCGTGGCCGGCTCCGTGCGCGCCCGGCAGGATCGGCGCAAAGACGGCGAGGGTCAGGCGGTACTACCCGTGCTGATTCACGGAGATGCGGCGTTCTCCGGCCAGGGCGTGGTCATGGAGACCTTGCAGATGTCGCGAACCCCTGGCTTCCAGGTGGGCGGCACGGTGCACGTGATCTGCAACAATCAGATTGGCTTCACCACGAGTAACCCCGCCGACGCGCGCTCCACGCCGTACGCCAGCGACGTCGCGAAGATGCTCGAGGCCCCGGTGTTCCACGTCAACGGCAACGACCCCGAAGCGGTGCACCTGGTCACCCAGATGGCCTTCGACTACCGCAATCGCTTCGGACGCGACGCTGTGATCGACCTGGTTTGCTACCGCCGACATGGCCATAACGAGGCTGATGAGCCCTCTGCTACTCAGCCGGTAATGTATCGCGCGATCCGCGACCTCAAGCCAGTGCGTCGAATGTACGCCGAGCAGCTGATGGAAGAGGGCGTGGTGGATCAGGACTTCGTGCGCGACCAGGTGGACGAGTACCGTCAGGGCCTCGATGAGGGGCGCATCGCGCTCATCTCCCCGCGCGCGATGGTCGGCAACGAGCATACGGTCGATTGGAGTCCCTACTTCGCCGAGGGTGGTCAGGAGGAGACTGCGCAGGTGCAGCGGGCGGCCCAGAGCGCTGCCGACGCGGAGCGCTTGCAGTCCCTTGGCGCGCAGATGCTGAGCGTGCCGGAGCACATCAAGCTGCACCCGCGCGTGCAACGGGTTTATGACGACCGGCGCAAGATGCTGGCCGGCGATCATCCGCTGGACTGGGGTTTCTGCGAGACCTTGGCTTACGCCACGCTCCTCAACGAGGGCTACGACGTGCGTTTGGTCGGGCAGGACAGCGGCCGCGGCACCTTCTTCCACCGCCACGCCGTACTCCATCACCAGACCAACAACGAGCTGCACGTGCCGCTGCAACACCTCGATGGGCCCAAGAGCACCTTCGAGGTGTACGACTCGCTGCTCTCGGAAGAGGCCGTGCTCGGCTTCGAGTACGGCTACTCCACGACGGACCCCAATACGCTGGTGATCTGGGAGGCTCAGTTCGGCGACTTCGCTAACGGCGCGCAGGTGGTGATCGACCAGTTCATCAGCTCCGGCGAGGCAAAGTGGAACCGTCTTTGCGGCCTGGTCCTGTTCCTGCCCCATGGCCATGAGGGGCAGGGCCCGGAGCATTCCTCGGCACGCCTGGAGCGGTTCATGCAGCTTTGCGCTCAGGGCAACATGCAGGTGTGCGTACCGTCCACTCCGGCGCAGATGTTCCACATGCTGCGCCGACAGATGCGCCAGCCCATGCGTCGTCCCCTGATCGTGATGACGCCCAAGAGCCTGCTGCGCCATCCGCTCTCCGTGTCCTCTCTCGAGGAGCTGTCCGCGGGCCGCTTCGAGCTGATGATCGAGGAGACGGAGTTGGTGGAGCGCGAGCGCATCCGCCGCGTGGTGATGTGCAGCGGCAAGGTGTACTACGACCTACTCAAGGCTCGCCAGGAGATGGAGCTCGGCGACGTGGCGCTGGTGCGCCTCGAGCAGCTCTACCCCTTTCCGGACCCGGAACTCAACGCCTTGCTCGCCAGCTACCCGAATGCGAAGGAGCTGGTCTGGTGCCAGGAAGAGCCGCGCAACCAGGGCGCCTTCTACCAGATCCGCCACCGCTTGCAGCGAGCCATTCAGGGTAGTGAGATCACGCTCACCTACGCCGGGCGTGCTCCGATGGCTGCCCCAGCCGTCGGCTACTACAGTCGCCACGTCGACGAGCAGAGCTCACTGGTCTCTGCCGCCCTCGGCGCATCACCCACGGAACACGTAGATCGCAGGAAAGAAGGAAAACGAACGTGATTGAGGTAAAGGTCCCACAGTTGCCCGAGTCGGTGACCGACGCCGTGCTGATCGCCTGGCACAAGGCGCCCGGTGACGCCGTGTCACGTGACGAGAACCTGGTGGATCTAGAGACCGACAAGGTCGTGCTCGAGGTGCCGGCGCCCGCGAGCGGAAAGCTCGTGGAGATGAAGGTGGAGGACGGTGCCACCGTGACCAGCGGCGAGATACTCGCCCTGCTGGACGAGACTGCCACGGCGCAAGCCGCGCCAGCACCGGCGCCCGCAGAGGCGCCCGCTGCCGCTGAGACGCCAGCGGTGCCTGCCGCCGAGGCGACTGGCCCCTCTGAGGCTCCGCGCATGGGCCCCGCGGCTCGGCGCCTCGCCGGCGAGCACGGCGTGAATCCGCAGTCCGTGCCGGCGAGCGGGCGGGCAGGCCGCGTGACCAAGGGCGACGTGCAGGCCTTTATCAGCTCGGGTGACTCCGGGTCGGCCAACGACGCCGCGCCCGCCGTCGATCTGCCTTTGCTAGGATCCCGTGCGGAGCGTCGCGTGCCGATGACCCGCCTACGGACGCGTATCGCCGAGCGTATGGTCGAAGCGCAGCAGACCGCCGCCATCCTCACCTCCTTTAACGAGGTGGACCTTATGGAAGTGATGGCCTTGCGCAAGCGCTACAAGGAGAGCTTCGAGAAGGCTCACGGTGTTCGCCTCGGCTTCATGTCCTTCTTCGTCAAGGCCGCGGTGGAAGCCCTGCGTCGCTACCCGGTCGTGAACGCCTCGGTGGAAGGCGGCGATATCGTATTCCATGAGTACCAAGATGTCGGCGTGGCCGTGTCGACAGAGCGCGGCTTGGTGGTCCCCGTCCTGCGCGACGCGGGGCATATGGCCTTCTCTCAGATCGAGCAGGGGGTGGTCGACTACGCCACCCGCGCCCGTGAGGGGGCGATCACCTTAGAGGAGCTCACCGGGGGGACCTTCACCATCACTAATGGCGGGGTGTTCGGCTCGCTGATGTCGACCCCCATCTTGAACCCCCCGCAGAGTGCGATTCTCGGTATGCACAAGATCCAGGAACGTCCCGTGGTAGTGGACGGTCAGGTGGTGCCGCGGCCGATGATGTACATCGCGCTTTCCTACGACCATCGCATCATCGACGGACGCGAGGCCGTGCTGTTCCTCGTCGCTGTCAAGGAAATGCTGGAGGATCCGGCACGCCTAATGTTGCAGGTGTGATCGCTTGTGAACACGGTTCGGGATCCCCACCTACGCCTCACGGCCTAAGGAGATAAGCGTGAGCAACACCTACGACGTCGTCGTCATCGGCGGCGGCCCGGCGGGGTACGTCGCCGCCATCCGCGCGGCCCAGAACGGACTGAAGACTGCCTGCATAGATGCGTGGAAGAACTACGATGGCACCTACGCTTTCGGTGGCACCTGCCTCAATGCAGGCTGTATTCCCTCCAAGGCGCTGCTCGAGTCTTCTGAGCTCTATCACCGCACCCACGGTGAGTTCGCCCAGCACGGAATCCAACTCGAGGGTGTGTCCTTCGACCTCGCCACCATGCAGTCGCGCAAGTCGGGCATCACCCGCCAGCTCACGAGCGGGATCGAAGCCCTGTTCAAGTCGAACGGCGTCACGGGCTTCAAGGGCCACGGCCGCTTTTTGGGGCCGGGTAGGGTGGAGTTCACCGCTCATGGTGGCCAGCCCGAGTTGCTCGAAACCAAGACGGTGATCCTCGCTTCCGGTTCGGCGCCCGTAGAACTCAAGCAGGTGCCCTTCGACGGCGAGCACATCGTTGACTCCTGGGGGGCGCTCGAGTTCGAGGCCGTGCCGGCCCGACTCGGCATCGTCGGCGGCGGCGTCATCGGCTTGGAGCTCGGCAGCGTTTGGCGTCGCTTGGGCACAGAGGTGACCGTCCTCGAAGCGATGCCGGACTTCCTCGCCGCCGCCGATCGTGCAGTGGCCAAGGAGGCGCAGCGCCACTTTAAGAAGCTGGGCCTGGACATCCGACTTGGCGCTAGAGTGCAAGGTGCACAGCGCGCCGCTGACGGCATCAAGCTCTCCTACGAGGATGCTAAGGGCATGCAGTCCGTCGACGTCGACAAGGTCGTTGTTGCCGTGGGCCGTCGCCCCTACATGGACGATTTGTTCGGCGTGGATGCCGGTATCAAAATGGATGAGCGCGGTTTCATCCTCGTCGACGACGAGTGCCGCACAAACGTACCTAATGTCTGGGCTGTCGGGGACTGCGTGCGCGGTCCGATGTTGGCGCACAAGGCCTCGGAAGAGGGCGTAATGGTCGCCGACCTCATCGCCGGCAAGTACGGTGAGGTGAACTACAACGTCATCCCCTCTGTGATCTACACGGCGCCGGAGATCGCCTGGGTCGGTCAGACCGAGGAGCAGGTAAAGGCCTCTGGAAAGGCTTACAAGACGGGCAGCTTCAGCTTTGCGGCCAACGGGCGCGCCAAGGCCTTGGAAGCCGCGGCGGGCTTTGTAAAGATCATCTCAGCGGAAGAGGACGATGAAATTCTCGGCGTTCACATCGTCGGGCCGATGGCGGGGGAGCTGATCAGCGAGTCCGTGTTGGCGATGGAGTTCTCGGCCAGTACCGAAGACATTCAACGCACGATACACTCGCATCCGTCTCTGTCCGAGGCGGTCCACGAGGCGTCACTCGCCGTGGACAAACGGGCGCTCCACGGGATCAACAAGAAGTAGCGAACCTCGCTTACGGCGCGCCGGTCCACTGCTGGTTGGCGCGTCGAATGAACCCGCGCGAGCGCTGCTCCCAGCGCTGGTGAATGCGGCGGTTGAAGTTGATGTAGAGCCGGCCGTCGACCACCGCGAACACTTGCGGGTCGCCTCGCCGCCGCTTTCCTACCGCTATGCCAAGGGCGCAGTAGCCACCGTACTGCGGCGCGTAGCGATCCGGGGCCGCGAGAAACGCATCCTGGTGCTCGGCCGACGAAAAGCGCCAACTTACGCCATCCCAGGTGACCTCGTGGGAGGCCTTCCCGCGTACGGCGCGCCCTTCGGTGAAGTAGGCCACCGCGTCAAATCCTTCGAGTGCCACCCCACCTGGGGCGTGGTAGTCACCGGCTGCCGCGGTCGCTGACAGCATCAGATAGAGAGCGGCTAGGGGTGAGGCAGTCAACCACTCGAGGGCCCTGAACATGACCATGGCGCAACTCCGCGGTTTGATCTGGCAAGTCAATCGAATAGAACGAGCGGGCGCGCCCGTGGTTGACGGGGCACTCCAGTGGCGATCGGGCTAGCGCACGCGGCGCACGTCATGCACCCCGCGCACCGAGGACAGTCGGTGCAGGACTCGACTCAACTCCGACAGCCCGGTGATCTCCACCGTTAGGTTGAAGACGGCGCTGCCGGTGGTGCGGTCCGTCACCGTCTGGGTAGCGGTGATGTTCACGTTGGCGCTGGCGAAGGCGCCTGAGAGCTCCTGCAGCAAGCCGCGGCGATCAGCCGCTTCGATGCGAATGTCCGCGGTAAATGTGTGGCTTGCGTCTGCGTGCCAATCCACATCCACCACGCGCTCGGGCTGGGTCTCCATGAGCTTGCGCAGGTTCGGGCAGTCGGCGCGGTGCACGCTGATACCCCTGCCCTGACTGATGAAGCCCAAGATGGGATCGGGGGGAAGCGGCTTGCAGCACTGGGCGAAGTTGTGCAACAGGTCATCCACGCCGCCTACCTCGATCGCCGAGCGCTGCGGAGTGCGACGAGGGCGCCGTCGCGCGACGGGTAGCAACTGCGGCTCCACCTGGGGCGCCGTTAGCTTCTGCACGGCAACGTCGATATCTGCCAGCGTAAGGTCGCCGGCGCCCACTGCGGCGTACAGGGAGTTCGCGCTGTCGAGGCGCAGGTGACGAACCATGGCGCTCACCAGCGACATCTCACAGCCCAAGCGCTGCAACTCCCGTTCGACCATGCTCTGCCCCTGCTCGACGTTGCCCTCGCCGGCCTCGCGACGGAACCACAGGCGCACCTTGGCGCGCGCGCGGCTCGAGGCCAGAAAACCCAGCTGGGGAATCAGCCAATCACGCGATGGATTGGCCTCCTTGGCCGTGACGATCTCCACCTGGTCGCCGCTCGCGAGCTTTTGATTGAGGGAGACCTGGCGACCGTTAACCCGCGCACCCCGGCAGCGGTGGCCGAGTTCGGTGTGAACGTGGTATGCGAAATCGAGGGGTGTGGCCTCGCTCGGCAAATCGACCACGTCCCCGCGTGGTGTCAGCACGTACACGCGCTCGTCGAGGATCTCCGTGCGCACGCGGTCCAGGAAGTCCAGATCCGGATCGTCCTCGTCCGGGTCAAGCAGGCGGCGCAGCCAGCTGATCTTGTTGCGGTAGGCGCTATCATCCTCACCACCCTCCTTGTAGCGCCAGTGGGCGGCGACACCGAGCTCGGCGTGGCGATGCATCTCGTGGGTGCGAATCTGCACCTCGAGGGTCTTGCCCTCGGGGCCGATCACCGCTGTGTGCAGGGATTGGTAGTTGTTTTCCTTAGGTGCCGCGATGTAGTCGTCGAACTCGCCGGGCAGGTAGCGCCACATACCGTGGACAATACCTAAGGTGGCATAGCACTCGGTCTGCGAGCCCACTAGAACGCGCACCGCGCGCACGTCGAATATGTGCTCGAAGTCCAGGCCCTTGCGAAGCATCTTGTTCCAGATGCTGTAGATGTGCTTCGGCCGGCCCGCGATCTGGCATTCGATGCCGGCCTCCTCGAGACGGCCGCCGAGAACTTCCACCACATTGGATAGATAGGTTTCGCGATCAGCGCGTCGCTCGCGCAGCCAGCGGGCGATCTGCTTGTAGGTGTCCGGTTCGAGGTAGCGGAAGGAGAGATCGTCCATCTCCCACTTGAACTGCCAGATGCCGAGGCGGCTCGCGAGCGGTGCGTAGATCTCGCGCGTCTCCGTGGCACAGCGTACCTGCTCATCGGCTGGCGCTCCCTTAAGCGAGCGCAGGCGGTGGAGTTGCTCTGCGAGCAAGACCAGTACCAAGCGTACGTCGTCCACGATCGCCAGCAGCATTTTGCGTAGGGATTCGGCCTGATCCGCACCCAAGGCCTGGCCAGGGGACCATTCCGGGGGCAGCACGAAGCGCCCGGCTCGCTCCAGCTCGCCGACCATTTGCGCAACTTCGGTGCCAAACTGCTCCTCGATGCCGGCGTTGCTACACAGTCCCGCTTCGCGCAAGGGGCGGATCATGGTCGCGAGGGCAATCTCCTCAGCCACCCCGAGCTGGCCCACGATTTGCGAGACGGCGTCCGCGCGTGCGCAGCGTTCGCGCAGGTCGTCCAGGAAGCCGTCCGTGGTGAGGGTGCGCTCTGCGTCGGCGAGCACCTCGGCAGTCCATGCGGCGACGCGGCTGCGCGAGGCGGTGCCGGGCCCGTTGCTTTCGTCTGGACGAGTGATCGTGACCAAGGAGGACGCTCTCGCGGTACGCAAGTGTACTGGGGCGGAAACGCCCCAGCGGGACGAATGATACGCCAGCGTGGCCCGCCGAGGGCAAGCCTCGGTGCCGCGCAATCGATTCGCCGATGGGCAGCGCGCAACGGCTCGCGAGACTCCCGCGGAGTGCACTACAATGGCGAAATCATGAACTTTTTCAGGGCGCCCGCGGCCGTAGCGGAGCCCGTGAGTGCCAATGGCACGAGAGGAGCGAAATGGCGGGTCACAGTAAGTGGGCCAACATTCAGCACCGAAAGGGTGCACAGGATAAGAAGCGTGGCAAATTGTTCACGAAGTTGGCGCGCGAGATCACCGTGTCCGCGAAGCTCGGCGGTGGCGATCCGACCTCCAATCCGCGCTTGCGCTTGGCGATGGACAAGGCCCGCGCGCAAAGCATGCCGAAGGACAACATCGAGCGTGCGATCAAGCGCGGGAGCGGCGGCGGCGAAGGCAACCTCGATGAGATTCGCTACGAGGGCTACGGTCCCGGCGGGGTCGCCGTGATGGTCGATTGCATGACCGACAACCGCAATCGCACCGTGGCTGAGGTGCGCCACGCCTTTTCGAAGTTCGGTGGCAACCTCGGGGCGGACGGATCGGTGGCGTATCTGTTCAATCACTGCGGCGTGCTGAGCTACGCCTCGGGCGCAGATGAAGACACGATCACTGATGCTGCCCTCGAAGCGGAAGCGGAGGACGTGGTGACGAATGAGGACGGCTCCATCGACGTGCTCACGGACCCGAACGAGTTCGAGCGTGTGAACGAGGCGATGAACGCCGCCGGTCTCACCCCCGAGGACGCCGAAGTCACGATGCGCGCCTCGACCAACGCTACGCTCGAAGAAGGCGAAGCAGGCACCATGATCAAGTTGCTCGACGCCCTGGAAGACCTGGACGACGTTCAGAACGTTTATTCGAACGCAGACATTCCCGACGAAATCCTGGAGAAACTCTGAGCGAGCTGCGCGATAAGTCGACGGCGACCACGCAACGCGTGCGAATCTTGGGGATCGACCCAGGCTCACGCGTCACGGGATACGGCATCGTCGATGCCCTGCCCAACAGCGATCCGGTTCACGTGGCGAACGGATGTATTCGCGTCGGTAACGGTGAGTTCTCCACGCGACTGCGTGGCATCTACACGGCCGTCGCCGAGCTCGTGGTGCGCTTCCAACCCACGGAAGTTGCTGTCGAGCGCGTGTTTGTCTCGCGCAACGTCGATAGCGCCCTAAAGCTGGGCCAGGCGCGCGGCGCGGCGCTCTGCGCCACCTTCGTCGTCGATGCGGTCCCGCAGGTTTACGAGTACAGCGCGCGGGAGATCAAGCAAGCCGTCGCTGGGCGTGGTGGTGCGGAGAAGAGCCAAGTGCAGGCGATGGTGCGCCTGCTCCTCGCCGAGGAAGGTCCCCTTCAGGCGGATGCTGCCGACGCACTGGCCGCTGCCCTGTGTCGCGCCTATGTGCGCCGTACGGAGCGGCGATTGGGGCTGGCCGTCGAAGCCGCAGGCGCAAGTGCGGGGGCAGATTCACGCGGGGAAGCTCAAGCGTTACTGCGCGAGGCCTGGGCCACCCGTGGACGCCGGGGACGACGGCGATGATCGGCTTCCTTCGCGGTCGCCTGGCGGAAAAACGGCCTCCGGACCTGGTCATCGATGTGGGCGGGGTGGGCTACGAGGTGGAAGCCCCCATGTCCACCTGCGCCGATCTGCCGGCGACGGGCGAGTCGATCCACCTACTGACCCATTTGGTGGTGCGCGATGATGCCCACGTGCTGTTCGGCTTCGCCACGGAGGCAGAACGGGGACTGTTTCGCGAGCTGATTCGCGTCTCCAAAGTGGGCCCCAAGGTGGCCCTAGGGATTCTATCCGGCATCAGCGTGAGCGACTTCGCTCACTGCGTGGAGGAGGGCGATACGAGCCGCCTAACCCGCCTACCAGGTATCGGCAAAAAGACTGCTGAGCGTCTTGTAGTCGAGATGCGCGATCGCCTGCAGGGTGAGGCGACCAGCAGCACCTTCGGGGTCAACCTTGCGGGGCGCGAGGCGTTGCCCGCAGATGGACGTCGCGAGGCCTTCGAGGCCTTGCTCGCGCTTGGCTACAAGAACGCTGAGGCATCAAGGATGCTGAAGGACCTGAAGGTGAACGGCCTGGATACGGCGCAGATCGTGCGATTGGCTTTGCGCGGCTGACGCGCGCGGTTGCAGCACACTCAAGGAGGAGCTCCCGATGGAGGAAGACGAGCGGGTCATCGGCGCCGGTGCGCGTGTAGAGGAGGACGCCTACGAGCGCGCCATTCGGCCGCGCCGCTTCGACGACTTCGTCGGCCAGCCCCGGTTACGTCGCCAGCTCGATATCTTCGTACAGGCTGCCCGGGGGCGCGGAGAGGCGCTCGACCACGTGCTCCTGTTCGGCCCGCCTGGCCTTGGCAAGACCACCCTGGCCAATATCCTCGCCACCGAGCTGGGCGTAAACCTGCGCCAAACCTCCGGTCCCGTTCTCGAGCGGGCGGGTGACTTGGCGGCCTTGCTGACCAATTTAGAGTCCCACGATGTGCTTTTCGTGGATGAGATCCACCGCCTCAGCCCCGTGGTGGAGGAGGTGCTCTACCCGGCGATGGAGGACTACCAGATCGACATCGTGATCGGCGAGGGCCCGGGTGCGCGGGCGATCAAACTCGACCTGCCGCCGTTCACCCTCGTAGGCGCCACAACCCGCGCCGGCCTCCTAACGTCGCCGTTACGCGACCGCTTTGGGATCATGGAACGACTCGAGTTCTACGAGGTCGATGATCTGACGAGCATCGTCTCGCGCGCGGCTCGGATTCTCGACGTCGCCATCGACGGACCGGGGGCTCGACAGATTGCTGCGCGCTCCCGGGGCACGCCCCGCATCGCAAACCGACTGCTCAAGCGTGTGCGCGACTTCGCTCAGGTGTGTGCTGGCGGGCAGATCAACGAGGCGGTGGCACAAGAGGCCCTCGGCATGCTCGAGGTGGATCAGCGTGGATTCGACGTGATGGACCGTCGCCTGCTCAGCATCATCGTGGAGCACTTCGACGGTGGCCCCGTGGGTGTCGATAGCCTGTCCGCGGCCCTCGGCGAAGAGCGGGGTACGATCGAGGACGTGCTGGAGCCCTACCTGATCCAGCAGGGATATCTCATGCGCACGGCGCGCGGGCGCGTCGCGACGCGAAAGGCATGGGAGGTGCTAGGGCGAGCCGCACCCCCCGGCAGCGGCACGCCACCTGCGGACCTGTTCGAGGGCAACGATCGATGAGTGAGGTGTTCGCCTGGCCCGTGCGCGTGTACTACGAGGACACGGACGTCGGTGGCGTCGTGTACTACGCCAACTACCTGCGTTTCATGGAGCGGGCGCGTACGGAATATCTGCGCGCGAAGGGCTTCGAACAGGACGCGCTCATGGCGCAGGAGGGCGTGATCTTCGTGGTCGTGCAGGCGGAAGTGACCTTTCGCAAGCCCGCGCGTTTCAATGACATGCTGGCGGTGACGGTCAGCATAGACGACAGCACGCGCACGAGCGTCCGCTTCGGTCAACATGTCTACCGCGACAGCGTTGACGGCGAACTGCTGGTGGAAGGGTCGATTCGCGGCGCCTGCCTGGACGTGAACAGCTTTCGCCCCCGTGCCATCCCCACGGCCATCGTAGAGAACACTTGATGCCCGAATTGCTTTCTCCGGATCTCACCTTTATCCAGCTCATCCTCCAGGCCAGTTTGGCCGTGAAGCTGGTGATGCTGCTCTTGGTGATCGCCTCGCTCATGTCTTGGTCGATCATCTTCAATCGCTGGCGTGTCATCGGGCGCGCCCGTTCGCACACGGAGGAGTTCGAAAACCAGTTCTGGTCTGGCGGCGATCTCAACGTGCTCTATAAGCGCCTGCAGGATACGAACAACGGGCGTGAAGGAGTGGGCAGCATCTTCCAAGCTGGCTACCGCGAGTTCGGACGCCTTCGCGGCGATCGCACCTTGGGTGGTGACAAGCTGCTCGAGAATGCTCGCCGCTCCATGCGCGTGTATCAGAACAAGGAGCTCGATCGCCTGGAGACCAATCTGTCGACCCTAGCAACGATCGGTTCGACTAGCCCCTACGTGGGACTGTTCGGTACCGTGTGGGGCATCATGAACGCATTCCGAGAGCTAGGCGACGCTGGGCAAGCCACGCTCGCTACCGTGGCGCCGGGTATCGCCGAAGCTCTGGTGGCCACCGCTATGGGCCTGTTCGCCGCGATCCCGGCGGTAATCGCCTACAACCGCTACGCCGATCAGGTCGATCGCCTGGAGACTCGTTTCGAGGCCTTCGTCGAGGAGTTCTCCAACATCCTCCAACGTCACGCGGCGAACGCTGGCGGCAAGGGGACTTCCAACGGTGGGCCGTAGATCTCGAGGGCGTCGTCTCCTCGGTGAGATCAACGTAGTGCCCTACATCGACGTGATGCTGGTGCTGCTGGTGATCTTCATGGTCACCGCGCCGCTGCTCACCCAGGGCATCGAAGTAGACCTTCCCCAGGCGGGCGCTGAGCCGTTGGACAGCGAGGACTTCGATAACCAGGAACCGCTGGTGCTCTCGATCGATCGCGATGGGCTCATCTACCTCAACGTCGGCGAGAACGAAGATGCGGCGATCGACGAGTCAACCGCCCTGTTTCGCGCCACTGCCGTGCTCAGGCGCAGTCCTCAAACGCCAGTCCTAGTGCGCGCCGACCAGGCCGTGCCGTACGGCAACGTGGTGCGCGGGATGGTTCTCCTGCAGCAGGCGGGAGCGGCCAAGATTGGCTTCGTGACTGACGCGCCCCAAACACCACTGGCCGATCCTGACGCGGGAACCTGAGCGTTCCTACAGGCGCCCCATGAGCTGGTACCCACGTTTCATCCGCTTCCTATCAGATTCAGTCCTGCCGTGGCTAGGCGCGGTGGCGGTGCATGCATTGGTACTGGTGGCGTTGGTCTTCAGCCTGGGATGGCGACACCAGGCCACGCCAGCGGTCGCGTCGGGAGGACCGACGATCGAGGCGATCGAAGCGGTGGTGGTGGATTCAGCGATGCTGGATGCAGAAGTGAGACGCCTCGCCGATCTCGAGCAGGCTCGCCTTCGCGCGCAGGCCGCCGAGGCGCAGGCGATCCGCGACTCCCAGGCGCGGGCCGAACAGGCCGCGCGCGAGCAGGCGCAGCGCACCGAGCAGGCTCGACTAGTGCAACTGCAACGCGAAGCTGACGCCAAACGCGCTGCACAGGAACAGGCTGCTCGCGAGGCGCAGGCCCGGCGGGAGGCGCGGGCGAAGGCAGAAGCGGAGGCCGAAGCGCAGCGATTGGCCGAAGAGAGACGTAAGGAAGAGCAGCGCTTGGCGCAGGAGCGACGCCGCGCACAGGAGAAGCGGCGCGAAGAGCAGCGTCAGGCCGAGGAGCGTCGCCGAGCCGAGCAGGCGCGTGCCGCGCAACAGCAGAAAGAGGCCGAGCAGCTGCTGCTCGCTGCCCTCGCCGAAGAGGAAGATCGGCAAGCCAAGGTCAATGCTGGGCTCCTGGCCCAGTACAAGGCCCAAGTGAAGCAAAAGGTAGAGCGCAACTGGGCGCGACCGCCGGATGCCGAAGCAGGCCTCTCCTGCGAGGTGAACGTACGCCAGCTGCGCGACGGTCAAGTCATCAAGGTGGAGTTCGGTCGATGCAACGGCAACGATGCCGTGAAACGCTCTATCGAAGGGGCCGTGAATCGCGCGTCTCCCCTGCCGCCACCGCCCGATCCCAGCCTCTTCGACGAGTACCTGGTATTCATCTTCGAACCGGAGTGAAGCGTTAAGCGTATGGACACACGGAAGACGACGACCCTTTTTATGCCGACGGCGCTCTGCGCAGCGCTGCTAGCAACGCTGTGTTGCACGTCGATGGTGGCTAACGCTCAGCTGGTCATCGAGATTACCAAGGGAGAGGCCAACGCGACCCCGGTAGCCGTCGTGCCCTTCGCAACTAATGGCGTGGCGATGAACTTGGACGTCGCGGCGGTGGTGGATGCGGATCTCACCCGCAGCGGACGCTTTGCGCCGATCGACCGCGCGGACATGTTGGCGCGGCCAAGCACCGGCACCGAGGTCGACTTTGGCGACTGGCGTCTGCTCGGCGTCGACGCCATCGTGGTCGGCCGCCTCACTGGTGGCGGCGAAGACTCGGTGCAGATTGAGTTCGAAGTCTTCGACGTGGTCCGGGCTCAGCAGCTGCTCGCGTACCGCATCGTTGCGGAGCGGGCCCAGCTGCGCACGGCCGCCCACCTGGTAGCCGATCAGGTTTACGAGGCCCTGACCGGAACGCCGGGTGTATTCGCGACGCGGATCGCCTACATCACCAAGGACGGTGGGGCGGGCAGCGAGCGCTATCGCTTGTTCGTGGCCGACGCAGACGGCGAGAACGCGCTGGCCGTGTTCGACTCTCCGGCGCCCATCATGTCACCGAGCTGGTCGCCAGCGGGGCACCGCCTGGCCTTCGTCTCCTTCCAGGATGATCGCTCCGCGATTTATGTGCAGGAGCTCGCCACAGGGGAGCAGACCCGCGTGTCTTCCCGCCAGGGCGTGAACAGCGCACCGGCTTGGTCACCGGACGGCAACAAGCTGGCCTTGGCCCTATCCGACGGCAACGGGGACCTCGACATTCACGTACTCAACGTGGATACCCAGGAACTGCAGCAGGTGACCCGAAGCCGCGGTATCGACACCGAGCCGGTGTGGTCGCGCGACGGACGGACGCTCTACTTTACATCCGACCGCGCGGGTGGCCCTCAGATCTACCGTACCGATGTGTATACGAGCAAGACCGAGCGGGTAACCTTCGAGGGCGCCTACAACGCTCGCCCACGCCTGTCGCCGGACGAGTCACGCTTGGCCATGGTGCACAACGACGGCGGTAACTATCGGATCGCGGTCCTCGATCTGCGCAGCCGCGCGTTACAGGTACTGACCGACGGACGTTTAGACGAGAGCCCGAGCTTCGCCCCAAATGGGAGCATGATCATCTACGCCACCCAGGAGCAGGGTGCCGGGGTGCTGGCGGCGGTGGCCGTCGATGGTTCCGTGCAGCAGCGACTCGCCTCCCAAGGCCGCGATGTGCGTGAGCCCGTATGGGGGCCCTTGGCGGCCCGGCGGTGACCTGCGTGCGCGCACGAGCGCGCAACCGCCGCAACAGGTAACATTTCGCGATCAGCAGGGGCACGGCACGGCCAGGGTAGGCGACGTCGGGCCAGCAAACAGGAGCATCTATGCATAAGTTCAGGCAGGTCGCGATGACCTTGGCAGCGCTCGGTGCGCTGGTCCTGGCCACCGGTTGTGCCAGCACCGGCAGTAGCAACGGGGGGTTTGCGGAGGGGTCCGATGGAGCGGACAGCAGCGCCCTGGTGGGGAACGGGGGCGCGACCTACGGCACCGGTAGCGGCGAGGGCATCAGCGGTGGCACCGTCGACGGCAGCGCCGGACGCGGCCCGGCGCCGCCCCGCGAGACGGTCATCTACTTCGACTACGATCGCAGTGACGTACGTGCCGAGTACGCCGAGCTCCTCGCCCGCCACGCCCGCTACATCGTCGACAACGGCGTAGTGTCCGTGCGCCTCGAGGGGCACACGGACGAGCGTGGCTCGCGCGAGTACAACATCGGCTTAGGCGAACGGCGGGCGCAAGCAGTGCGCCAGGCGCTGCTTTCCCTACGCGTGCCGTCCACGCGCCTCGCCACCGTTAGCTTCGGCGAGGAGCGGCCCGCTGTCTTCGGGCAGGACGATGCAAGCTTCGCTGCAAACCGTCGCGTGGAGATCGTCTATGGCCGTTAGCGCTCGGACCTATGCGGTGGCGCTAGTGGCCATTGCCGGGGTGGTCGCGGCGGGGTGCGTTACCGTTCCGCCCGAGGATGATCCGGTGTTGTTGAAGATCGGCGAGCTCGAGTCCCGCCTGAGCAGTCTTGAGTCGCGCCTCGACAACGAAGGCATGGTGAGCATGGTTGGCGAATTGCAGCGCCTGCAGGAGGAGGTGCGACTCCTGCGCGGAGATGTCGAGGTCACGGGCAATAGCATGGCAACGCTGGAACAGAACCAGCGAAACATGTTCGTGCAGATCGAGGATCGAGTGCGTGCCGTAGAGTCCGCGCCCCGCGTTGGCGGTGCTGCCTCGGCGCCTCTTGCCGATCCCGCTAACGCCCTGGCCACGCCGCTTAGCGACTCGGAGCTTTACGACAATGGCTTCGACCTGCTCAAGCGCCAGCAGTACGAGCAGGCTCGGGAGGTCTTCGCGGAACTTGTACGCGCACAGCCCCAGAGCAACCTTGCCGGCGCAGCCCAGTATTGGTACGGCGAGACCTTCTACGTGCGGCGCGATTTCCAAACTGCCCGTGATGCCTTCGCACGAGTGCTGGCCGAATACCCACGCTCGAGCAAGGCCGCCGACGCCCAGCTGAAGTTAGGCTTTTGCCACTACGAACTGCAGCAGTGGGGGCAGGCCCGCGCCACCCTCGAAGAGGTGCTAGCGCGCTACGGCGGCAGCTCTGCTGCACGGCTCGCCGCGGACCGCCTCGACCGTATGCAGCAGGAAGGCCGGTAGGGCGGGCCTTGAGCGCCACCTCGCCTACGCAGCGCTCGTCTTTCGAGTCTCCGCGCGCCGCCCACCGCTTGCGCATCAGTGAGATCTTCCTGAGCCTACAGGGCGAGGCCGACACCGCCGGTGCACCTACAACATTTGTTAGGTTGACGGGGTGCCCACTGCGCTGTGTCTATTGCGATACGGCCTATGCCTTTGGCGGTGGGGAGGTGATGGCCGTGGAGGAGATCCTATCGCAGGTGGCAGCAAACGGGGTCGAGCACGTCTGCGTTACGGGTGGCGAACCCTTGGCTCAGCGATCCGTGCTGCCCTTGATGCGTGCCTTGTGCGATGAGGGCCACCGCGTGTCGCTGGAGACTAGCGGTGCTCTCGCCATCGGCGAGGTCGATCCACGCGTGGTTCGCGTTGTGGACATCAAAACCCCGGCCTCGGGAGAGGTGCATCGAAACCTCGCTAGCAATCTGGAGCTGCTCGGCGCCAACGATCGGGTAAAGTTCGTGCTCACCGATCGAGCCGACTACGAATGGAGTCGGCGCTTTATCGCGGAGCACGCCCTGGCCCAACGCTGTCCAGTCTTTCTGTCGCCAAGCCACGAAGTACTTGCGCCTCGCGAGCTCGCCGATTGGATCGTCGCCGACCGTTTGCCGGTGCGCTTGCAGGTACAGCTGCATAAGTACCTTTGGGGTGACATGCCGGGCGTATGAGCGAAGTCGTGGATAGGCCGCGCGCCGTGGTACTGCTCTCGGGGGGCTTGGATTCGGCCACCGTGTTGGCCATCGCCCGCGAAGGCGGCTACGCCTGCCATGCCTTGAGCGTCGACTACGGTCAGCGCCATCGGGCGGAGCTCGAGGCCGCCGAGCGAGTAGCGAGCGCCTTAGGCGCCGTGGCCCATCGTGTGGTCCGGGTTGAGCTTGGAAGCCTGGGCGGCAGTGCTCTGACCGACGAGGCGATCGAAGTGCCCGAGGCGGGTACCAGCACCGATGAGATACCTCCCACCTACGTGCCTGCCAGAAATACCGTCATGCTATCGCTCGCCTTAGCCTACGCGGAGGTAATCGGCGCGACGGACCTCTTCGCAGGTATGAACGCGGTGGATTACTCTGGCTATCCAGACTGTCGCCCTGAGTACGTCGAGCAGTTCGAGAGGCTCGCCAAGCTTGCCACCAAAGCGGGTGTCAGCGGGAGCACCATGCAGGTCAAGGCGCCCCTGATTCAGCTCTCGAAGGCGCAGATCATTCGCACGGGTGAAGTGCTGGGGGTGGACTATGCGATGACCGTGTCCTGCTACCGTGCCGACGAGGCCGGTCGCGCATGTGGCCGCTGCGACGCCTGCCATCTTCGACGCGAGGGATTTGAAGCCGCCGGCGTTGCTGATCCGACGCGCTACTTCGCCTGATCACATCGATGTTACTAGGGGTCACGCTTTGAGTAACAGCCCAGCTCCCCGCTCCAAGACCCAGTACATCGCGATGCTGCCGATGGCCAAACTGCCCGCTCTCGCCAGGTGACGCGCGCTGGTGCTCGCCAGCGCAAGGCGATGCAGCGCGGACTCCGCTACCAGGACCACCGCCAACACGAGGATCTGTCCGACCTCGACTCCGAGGTTGAAGGAGAGTAGGGGCAGGAACAGCTCCTGGCCGTCGGTGAAGCCTATCTCTCGCAGGGCCGACGCGAATCCAAAGCCGTGCACGAACCCGAAGCCGCCAGTCACCAGCCAGGGTAGTCGTTGCGTGATCGATTCGGCGCCGGCACCGCGACGGTCGGTAGCCTGATAAGCTTCATAAGCAGCAAAGGCGACGGTCCAGGCGATGAGGATCTCGATTGCTGCCATCGGTGGGGTGAGCCAGCCGAGCGTGGCCAGAGCCAGCGAGCAGCTGTGGCCGGCCGTGAAGGCAGTGATCAGCGCGAGACGTAGGGTGGTGTGGTGGAAGATAAGCACCAGCGTGAGCAAGAAGAGCAGGTGGTCGAAGCCGCCAAGAATGTGCACTAGGCCGGCGGAGAGGTAGCTGGCTGAACTGTCCTTCCATCCCGGCGGCGAGTCCAGACACCACGTATCATCGCCGTAGGTGAGCAGGCGGCTGCTCGAGCCGCCGCCGCTCAGGCGCAGCTTCGCAATCGCTTGCGCATTGGAGCTGGCGAAACCCTGCACACGGACACATGCATCGTCTAGTGCCTCAGCGCCACAATCGAGTCGGTAGTAATCGGCGGTGCCGTCGCCGAGAAAGCGGGTTCGCTCGCAGTGCTCAGGGAGGGTGACACGGAGGGGATCGATGCCCACAAACTCGGTGGCTTCTGCTGCATCGTTGGGCGCCCATCGCACGAGAAAGACCCCACCACCTACCTCGTCGATCTCCAGCTCCGCCGGCCGGAAACCGTGCGCACTTGCGCCCAGCGCAAGCAGCACGAAGAGCAAGGCTGAGCACCAGCGAAGCAGCATCGAACTAGCGCGCGCCATCGGAGGCACTCGCTGGTGGCGGCTCGATGGTAACCTCGTAGCGAGCCCTCAGACGATCGCTGAAAGTCGCGAAGCTAGCGCGCTCGCGCTCCCTGCGATGGAGCACCCAAACCTGCTCTAGCACTTCCTCCAGTGGCACTTGGCGAGCCGGGGTCTTCTCCTCGATGAACACTAGGTGGTAGCCGTAGCTCGAGGCGACAGGAGGGGACCACTCACCCGCCGGCAGTAAGTCCAAGGCCGCCGCAAAGTCCTGCCCCATGAGAGCGCTGATTCGCGGCAGGCTGCGCGGGGGTTCGGTCGGCGCTTGGTACCACAGGTCGCCCTCGGCGCTGCCAGTTTCCCGCAGCGTCTCCTTAAGGGCTCGGGCGTGCTCGAGGGCGTCCTCGCCGTGTACGTCACGATCGATGAAGATCTGGCGAAACCCGATGCTGGCCGGCGCCAGGAAGCGCTCCTTGTACTGCTCGTAGGTGGCTTGTAGATCGGTCTCATCTCGATCGGTTGGCGCGTAGTTGCCAAATAGCATGCGCACGCGCTCGACCAGGCGACGACGTACGACCACATCGTTGCGGTGCATGTCCCAGGCCACGGCTTGCTCAAAGAGGATGCGCTCTCGCACGTGGCGCTCGACCGCTGCCGCGTGTTCCTCTGCGGTCGGCGCACGGCCGTTGGCGCGCTCGAATTGCGTGCGCAGCTCCTCTTGCTTGGCGTGGGTGATAAGCAGCTGTCTCGGCAGCCTCGTGGCGCCTTCCTCAGCGCTGCGCTCAACGGCAGCGGCTATCAGGAACAGGGCGACACCGCCGATGGCAAACAGCACGAAGGGGTCGCGCCAGATGCTGCTCCGCTTACGCACGAGGACTTAGGGCAAGTGCGACACGGCTGCGGTCACGCTCGGGTCGAAGTAGATCGGTGAAGCCCAGGCACGTTCCTGAATGTCGCGGAAGTAGTCATCGTCGCAGCATGCCGCGTACGGGCCTTCGAGGTCTTCCGGGTTTTCGCAGTTCCACTGATCGGCGACCACGTTGCACTGGCGCTTTGAGTAGCGCGCCGTCGGCTCCTGTAGGACGCGCACGTAGTAGTAGGCCGGACGCTGAGGGTCGAACTCCTGGTCCATCCAGGCGCGACAGATCTGCCGCACCCCATCGGCAGGAGAGGGCAGGACGATCGTGTTCTCTTCGATGTTACCGGCGCTATTGAGTCGCGCGCGGACAATGTGCACGTCAGCGAGGTTGGCGCTGTTGGGATCTGCACCCGCCACGATGAGCAACTGGGGGCGGGCCGTCGGTTCGGGCAAGGCCGGCAGGTGGCTTCCCATCGGAGTGACGTTAGCGAGCTCATCGCGTTGCAGTTGGCGGCACAGGCTCCTGGGGTTCTCTTCCAGGGGCGGGCCGGAACGCCAATTAGCGGCCGTGCGCAAGGAGATGCGCGGGCCGCTCGTGGCGAAGGTCTCGCGCTGGCGCAAGGCGTCGAAGATGTCTTCGCGAGTGTTGCTCTGCGCCCACACGCCCGCGAGTCCACCGGGATTAAAGGTGACGTTACTGGAGGACAAACGCTTGGTGCGGGTCGAGTCCAGCAGGCCCACGTGGCCTAAAAAGTTGTTCTCCGCTACCGCGCCCGGGGTGCTGTTGTGCGTGTCCGTGCCGGCGATAAAGCCGTAGGTAAAGGGGTTCTCGCCACCGGCCAGAAAGGCATCGCGCATGCCTCTGCTCAGGCCGCTTCTGATCATTCCTTGGGTAGCAGCGATGGCCCACTCGTCGGGCGCTGGCACGTAAGGCTCGAAGTCACAGCCAGGATCCTGTGGGTGACTGTCCGGCGAGCACTCGCTGCTCTGCTTATGCTGAACCACTTCGATCAGTGGTTCCATCGCGATCCGCGCCGACTCGCTCTCGTCATCGGCGAGTTGGAAGGCCGTGCCGAGGCTGGCGTTGGTGGTGTGCGGGATGGCTAGGACGTCGCAGTCGGGCAGACCGGGATGCTCCGGATCGCCTTCGATCCCGATGCACTCCTCGCGCAGAATCTCGCGAAATCGCGAGGCCAGGAAGACATCGTCTCGCGAGACGGGCAGCAGGTTGATCTCGCCGGCCTCGGAAATCAGCGGCGCCGTGTCGCGAAAGATCGCATTGCGGTGGTTGCGCGCGATGCGCCCGCTCTCCGCGTTGTTGCCCGTGTACTCATAGCCGGCGAAGGTCGTGAAGATACACGGCGCGTAGGCGTCGTCGGCTGCCTCCACGGTTTCGCGCCAAGCAGAGCTCAGGTAGGCGTTGGTCACGCTGCAAAGCTGCCTGTCAGTGGGTTCTGACGTGCACAGGGCTGCCAGGAAGATGCTGTCCATGCGCTCACGCGTGGCGCGGAAGGCCGCGCAGTTCTCGATCAGACGCGTGCCCTGTTCGATCAGACCAAGGTCGATGAAGTCCTGGCCGATTGCGTCTGAGATAAAGGTGTCCTGCTCGCTGCCCGGGGCTGTGCACAGATTGGTCTCGCCGAGTAGGTCCGAGTGATCGGTGACCGCAGCAAAGTCTAACGGTGGACCTTGCAGCTGGAATTCGCGCGGCGGCTCATCGGGAACTGCCGGCGACAGGAACACGATCTCGCCGCGGGCGGCGCGGTAGGCATCATCGGGTCCGAGCGCGTTGTCGAAGATGTAGGAGTCGAAGGAGAGGCGCGTGTGCACGTGCACGTCGCCGAAGAAGGCTTCTCGGCCGGGAGCATCGAGGATGCAGGGGTCATCGTCCTGGGCGTTGCCGTCGGTCCCGGCAAATAGCGCCATCAGGACCATGAAGGCCCTTCTGGGTGGCTCACCGTCTCTGCTAGGATCCATCCGTAACTCACTGATTGTATTTTTCATTATTCGTGTATTCGCGATCACGGGAGGGCCTCCTTGGCCACAGGCATCACCGTTCGCTGTAAGGAACTGTACAAGACCTACGGCGTGAGTTCAGCGTCTCCTGTAGCCGTTCTTCGTGACGTGAAGTTCACCGCCAGCGCGGGCGAGTTCGTGGTGCTCCTAGGGCGCAGCGGCTCGGGCAAAACCACCTTCCTCAATGTACTCGGCGGACTCGAGCCGCCAGATCGCGGTGAGGTGGAGCTAGCCGGGCATGCCCTCTGGCAGGGCAACGAGCAGCAGCGCGCCAGATTGCGCCGAGCGCAGCTGGGATTCGTGTTCCAGTCGTTCAACCTGATTCCCACCTTAACCGTGGCGGAGAACCTGATGCTACCCCTCGCCCTGAACGACGCTGCGGTCGACGAACGAGCAGAGCGGGTGGCGTCGATGCTCGATCGCCTTGGGTTGCATAGCAAGGGGCCGCGCTATCCGTCGGAACTCTCCGGTGGTGAGCAACAGCGCGTTGCCGTGGGACGCGCACTCATTCACCAGCCAGCGTTGGTCATCGCCGATGAGCCTACAGGGAACCTCGACTTGGAAACGGCCCGGCAGGTGCTGGACTTCCTGCAAGAGCTGGTGGGCGAGCGCGGCGTGGCGCTGGTGATGGCCACCCACAGCGCTGAAGTGATGGGGCGGGCTGATCGCGTCTGCCACCTACAGGATCAGCAGATCGTGGACGATGTGCCCGCTTGAGCGCGCTCGCCCTACAGCTGCGCAGCTTCGCCCGGTCGGGCTTGCGCCAACCTGTGTTTGGTGTGCTCGCGGTGCTGGGGGTCGCGCTGGGCGTGGCAGTGGTGACCGCTGTCGATCGAGCGATCGATGCCTCTAGGCGCAATCTGGAGGCCTCCGTCGATCTCCTCGCCGGGCCATTCTCCCATCACGTCGTTGGCGGCGTCGGCGGCGTGGACGAGGCCCTGTACCGAGTGCTGCGCGTGGAGCTTGGCGTGCGCCGGGCCATGCCCGTGGTGGAAGGAGCTGTCACCCTTGCGAGGGACGGCCAGCGCGCACGGTTAGTGGGTGTCGACCTGACCGCTTCCCTCGCAGGTGATGGGCCTACTCCCCCGTGGATGAGCGAGTTCGGCAGCGGTGCCCTCGAGGGTGCACCGTTGCTCCCGGGCGCGCGCAGCGTCGTCTTGAGTAAGCCGTCCGCCGAGCGTCTCGGCGTGGCTGCGGGTGAGCGCTTGCCACTCATGGGTGATGGGCCCCACGCGCCCACGGTGGCAGCTGTGCTTGAGGTTCCGGCGCGCGAGGCTGCCGCCTGGGACGGTCTGTTGCTTGCCGATATCGCGACCGCCCAGGAGGTGCTCGGGCGGCAGGGGCAACTCACCCGAGTCGATCTCTCACCAGATGCTGCACAGCTGCAAGCGCTGAGCGATGGGGGCCTGTTGCCTCCGGGAACGGAGTTGCTAACGCGCGAGCAGCGTGCCGCCAACTTGTTGGACCTCTCACAGTCTTTCCATCTGAATTTGACCGCCCTGTCGCTGCTCACGCTGCTCGTTGGCGCGATGTTGATCTTCAATACCGAGACCTTCCTGGTGGTGAGACGCCGACGCGAGCTAGCGATCCTGCGGACGATGGGGGTGACCTCGCGAGAGATCTTCGTCGCCGTGCTGCTGGAGGCGTGTGCGCTCGGTGTGATCGGCACCCTGCTCGGGCTGCTCGCCGGGAGTGCGCTCGCCCAGCTCATGATGGGGTTGATGGGAAGAACGTCCGCCGACCTATACACCACGGTCAGCGCGTCCCTGCCGTCCATGGGCTGGGGCCAACTCGCGCGTCTGAGCGCTCTGGGCGTGGGCGTGAGCGTGCTAGCGGCCGTGCTACCTGCGCGCGAGGCTGTGCGCGGGGCGACCGTCGAGCACCTGCGCAATCACGACGCGATGCCACGTGAGGCGCAGGGGCTTTGGGCGCGCCTCGCGATGAGCGGACTAGCCGCTATCGCCCTTGGATTGATGCTGGTGCTCGCCACCCCGGGTCAGGTCACGGCCGCCTTCGTCGGGCTCTTTCTGCTGCTCCTCGGGTTCACGGCGCAGGCGCCGCTGCTCGCCCAACGCCTTTTCTCGCGACCCTCATCCAGGGCTGCCGATCTCAGCCTGCAGCGTTTGGCGGTGCGCAATGTTGGTGCGCACCTGCATCGCTCGGCGCCCGCCCTCGCTGCCCTAATCGTAGCGTTGGGTACGAGTCTTGGCATCACCCTCATGATCGCGAGCTTCGAGCGCGCCGTCGTAAGCTGGCTGGACAGCGTACTCGCCGCTGACTACTACGTTGCAGGCGAGCAGCCGCGGGTGATCACCCAACAGGATGTGGCGTCGCTTGGCGAGCTGCCCGGTGTCGCCGAGGTGAGTACCGTGCGCTGGAACTCTGTCGAGACCGCGACGGGGCACGATCGCATCGTTGCCTACGCCTTGAACGATCGCGCCCGCCGAGGCTTCATCCTCATCGAGGGAGAGGCGGAGCGCTTCTGGCCTCGCTTCGTCTCCGCGCCCGTAGTGATGGTCACGCAGACGCTAGCCTACAAGCGTCGGCTCAAAGTGGGGGATAGGATCACCTTGCGCACGGGTTCCGGCGAGCGCGCGTTCGAGGTCGGCGCCGTGTATCGCGACTACGGATCGGAACACGGCACCATCGCTATGAGCGAAGCCACTTTCGCGGCACACTTTCCCACCCGCGAGACGGTGGAGGGTATCGGTATCTACCTCGACCCTGGAGCTGATCGGGCCGTGAGTGAGGCCGCCTTGACCGCCTGGGTCGAGGATCAGCAGCGAAGCCGAACGGTGCTCTTGCGTTCGCGCGAATCGCTCATCGCCATTTCTCTCGAGGTGTTCGCCCGCACCTTCACGATCACCGAAGTACTGCGCGTGCTGGCTGCTCTTGTCGCCTTCGCGGGCACGGTCAACGCACTGCTCGCGCTGCTGTTGGACCGATATGCACAGTTCGCTGTCATGAGGGCTCTCGGCGTCACACCCAATGAAATCGCTCGTCTGCTGCTAACGGAGAGCGGTGCGCTAGGCGCCTTTGCGGGGCTGTGCGCGATTCCCGCCGGCTTGTTGATAGGGCTAATGCTGATCTACGTGGTGAACGTACGTTCCTTCGGCTGGACGATGACGCCCCATTTCGCCGTTACCCCCATGCTTGGCACCTTGGTACTCGCCGTGCTGGCATCCGTGCTCGCGGCGGTGTGGCCAGCCTGGCGTCTTCGCCAGCGCTTGCAGGCGAGCGACCTCACGCCTGGGCGCGCATAGGGAGTTGATGCAGTGAGAGTGGTCCTTACCTCCCTAGGCCTTGGCCTCTGCCTATTGCTGGCGGGGTGTGCCCCGAGCAGTCCTGGTGCTGATGCCGACCGTGGCTTCGCCCTCGATCGCGCGCTCGGCGCCCAGGTTGGCGATGGGGCGTTTCTGAAGGTCACGGAGGCGCCCGATCTTCAGTTCCCCCGGGACCATGGCGCGCACCCGAACTACCGCCAGGAGTGGTGGTACTTCACGGGCAACCTGCGCACTGCGCAGGGGCGTCGCTTCGGCTACCAGGCCACCATCTTCCGCTTCGCGCTCGGCACTGGCGGCGATACGGCCAAAGGAGAGTCAGCGTCGGCCTGGCGCACGGGGCAACTGTACATGGCACATCTAGCCGTATCCGACATCGAGGCTGGGCGATTCACGGCGGCGGATCGGTTCGCGCGCGGCGCTTTGGGCTTGGCAGGTGCCGAGTCTGAGCCCCTAAAGGTGTGGGTGGAAGACTGGTCGATCGCGGATGACCCCAGCGCCGGCGGTGCACCCTTCAGCGTTCGGCTGCGGTTCCAGGATCGCGCGATCGGTATCGATCTTTCCCTGGTCGCCGAACGACCAGTCCTGCGCCAGGGCGCGGGGGGCTACAGCCGCAAGGGAGACGACCCGTCGAACGCGTCAGCGTACTATTCGCTCACGCGCTTACGCTCGACCGGCGCGCTGCGCACGGCAGGCGAGCGCTACGAGGTGGCTGGCACCAGTTGGTTCGACCGCGAATGGGGCACCAGCTTCCTCGCCCCGGGCGTCGCCGGCTGGGACTGGTTTTCCCTGCAGCTCGACGACGGGCGAGATCTCATGTTCTATCGGCTGCGCGGAGAGCATGGTGAGTCAACGCGCTGGAGCGCTGGCGCCATCGCTGCCCTCGATGGGGATGGGCAGTGGCAGGTGCAGCGGCTCGACGCGGACGAGGTGCAACTGGAACCGGTGGCCCGCTGGCGTTCTCCCGCCAGCGGCGTGCGCTACCCGGTAAGCTGGATTCTGCGCCTACCCGACCAGGCGTTAGTGCTAGAGGTGAAGGCTGCGCTCGAGGATCAAGAGCTGCGTCTCGCCACGCGCTACTGGGAAGGCGCCGTCACCGTTGCCGGGCAGCAGGGTGAGAGGGCGGTCAGCGGCCGCGGATACTTGGAACTCGCCGGCTACTAACACGCCAGGGAACGAGGTAGCGATGCGAAGGACTACGATGATCACCTGGGCGCTCGTCTTGACCTCGGCCGCGCCGCTGACGAGTGCGCAGACGCAAGAGGACACCACCTACGAGATCCCTGAGCAGGTTCTCAGCACCGTGCGCGCGCTCGCGGACAAGGCGCTAGAGAGCGAGCTCGCCCTCGAGGTAGTGACCTCCTTGACCACGCAGGTGGGCCCCCGCTTGGCAGGTACGGAGGCGGAGGCGCGCGCCCGAGAGTGGGGGGCAGAGACGCTTCGCGCCCTCGGCTTCGCCAATGTGCGGGTGGAGGAGTTCCCCCTCGACGTTTGGACCCGCGGCGATTCCGTGCACGAAGAACTCAGCATCGTGAGTCCGTACCCGCAACCGCTGTTTGCCACCTCCCTCGGCGGCGGCGGTGCTACACCTAAAGAGGGCCTGGAAGCGACGATCACCTATTTCGCTAGCTACGATGACTTTGTGGGCACGGATCCAGCGGCGGTCAAGGGGCGCGCGGTGTACATCAACGATCGGATGACCGCCTCGCGCACGGGTGAGGGCTACGGTTGGGCCAATCGAAAGCGCCGCAGTGCTTGGCACGCTGCTGAGGACATGGGGGCCGCTGCCGTGCTGGTGCGCTCGGTGGGTACGGACAGCCATCGCTTCCCTCACACCGGGCTCGTCGGACTCCCTGAGGGCCGCAAGCCTAAGATTCCCGTGCTCGCCATATCCGCGCCGGACGCAGATCAGCTCGAGCGCATCTCCGACCAAGGCGCTGACATCATGGTGCGCATTAGGACCCCCGCCGGCTGGCGAGGTGAGGGCGTCTCGGGGAATGTCATCGGCGAGATCGTAGGACGTGAGAAGCCGGATGAGATCGTCATCATCGGTGGCCACCTGGACAGTTGGGACCTCGGCACCGGTGCGCTGGATGACGGTGCAGGCGTTGCGATCACTGTGGCGGCAGCGCGCCTGATAGGTGAGTTGCCGCAGGCGCCGAGGCGCACGATTCGCGTGGTCATGTTCGGTGCGGAGGAGGTCGGCTTGCTCGGGGCGCGAGCCTACGCATCGGCGCGTCAGCTGGACGGCACCTTGCTAGACCACGTGCTGGGCTCCGAATCTGATTTCGGCGCGCGCAGGGTCTGGCGGTTGCGATCGGATGTCGGTCCCGATGCCCTGCCGGCCGTGACTGCGATGGGTCGCGAGCTGTCGCGCCTAGGGGTGATCCCCGGCAACAACGAGGGCAACGGTGGTCCGGACATGATTCCGTTGCAGCGCGCCGGCGTGCCGATGATGCGGCTAGAACAGAACGGCGAGGATTACTTCGACTTCCACCACACGCCGGACGACACGGTGGATAAGATCGATCCCGACGAGCTGGCTCAGAATGTCGCCGCTTGGGTGGTATTCGCCTATTTGGCAGCAGAGTTGGATGTGGACTTCAGCGCCGGCCGCGACTGAACGCGACCGGCGGCATCGCAAGCTAATAGATTAGTTCAGTGGGGTCTCAGCTCGGAAGACGCTGAAGCACGCCGTGTTTTGATCTTGACCCAAGGGGTAGCGGGTGTAGTAGACCCAAGCGTCGGAGGTGCCTACCAAGGGTTCTGGCTCGTTCTTGATGTCCGATCCACCCTGCGACAGCTTAAACTCCACGTCCGCGCCGTCCAGAAGCTCCGTAAACCAGATCTCGCTGGTGTTGCTGAAGAAGACGTTCGTCGTGTCGAAGCAGCTGGCCACCTGGTACGTAGTGTAGAGCCTTCCACCGAACACGAAGGGTTCGTTGGACGCTGCCTGGCAGGCGTCGCCGAAGGTCTGGTCGGCTGGCGGCTGATAGAACTCGACCTGCTCCCAGATAGTGCCGCTCTGCGGTTCGCGGTAGAGCACATTGCGCGTGTTCGGGAAAAGTCCGGCCGCCAGGTACCGTTCGCCGTTGTAGACCACCGGGAACTGACCGACCTTCAGCAGCGTATCGTCGGTGATTTGCACTGGCGCTGCGCTCGGGTTGGTCACGTCGAAGGTGAAGACCTGGATGTTGCTGTCGTCATCGTTGGCACCGTAGGTGATCAGCGGCTGGCGCCAGGACCAGCGCGGGAAGGTCACGTCCATGGGCGCGAGCAAAACGCGCTCGCCGCCACCGGCTTGAGGCACGTCCTGCGTGTCGATGATGATTTCGTTCGCCGGGTCGTCCAGGTCCACGTAGCGTAGTTCCACCGTGGTGGCGTTGGCGGGGGCCAGGTCACCGATGCTGCGCAGCCAGTAGACGTACACCTTGTCGGAGTCGGGCAGGACGCTCGGGTAGATGCCGCGTCGTTGGGGATCTTGGATGCTCGCGTAGGTGATGGTCTCCCCGGTGGTGGCGCCGGTGGCGCGCACCAGGGTGAGGTTATAGTCCTCGTCGGCGCCCACGTAGATCACCCCTTGCGCATCGCGGCCCATGTAGGCACGACCGGCGAGGGTGGTACGGAAACCGGGGTAGCCGCGGCAGTCAGGGGGAATGAAGTCACCGGTGTCGGGATCGACTTCGCAGTGCCACATCTGGGCAATCTCAAATAGATCCTCATTGCGCTGGCCTTCCAGCGCCTCGAACCAGGTCATGAAGCGTCCGTCATCGCTGAACTCGGGGTTGCCGTAGCAGGTGTCTGGATCGCCCATCTGCACTTCATCTACGGCGAAGGTGCCCTGGGAGAAGATCGGCACATCGGAGACTGCTGATTCAGACGTGATGCCCTGGTCTGTGACGGCGACCGCGGTCACATCCGAGTCTCCCGAAGGCGCGTCGACCCAGTTTGCCTCGAAGTCCGGTCCCTCGTCGGAGCTCGCGATTAAGGTGCCGTCAGCGAAGTAGTCGACGCGCACAACATCGGTTTGCGGATCGGCAAGCTCAGCGCTCAGGGGGATAACGCCAGGCGTGGCGTAGAGCTGATCGGCCTCAGGCGTTTTCAGAGCGACCACCGCAGGAACGCCTTGCACGATGTCGAAGGCCAGGTCAGCGCTGGTGCCGGTAGCGCCGTCATCGTCTCGTGCGGTGGCGCTGACTACGCTGGCGCCGGCCGCAGGATCCACGAGGGTGACGCTGAAGGGCGCCATGGTGGATACGCCAACGGATACGCCGTTAAGAAAGAACTCTACCGACACAACCTCGCCATCGCTGTCTGCGGCGTTCGCGGAAATCGTGAGGTTGCCGGGAGTCGTTACCTCATCGCCCGCATCAGGTGAGGTGAGGGTGACGCTCGGCGCCGCATTGACTGGCGGCGGATCATCGTCGTCTTCCCGGATATCGCCTCCGGTCACACCGCCGCTACCGCCGCACGCGCTCAGCGCGCTGGCCACGAGGGCGATCAGCCAGACGCAACGCATGTCCATATCCCTGGCTCGAGCGGTGATGATGTTAAATGGGCTCACGTCCTGGCCAGCTCCAGTCTTGGAAAAACCACGTATTGTACGGGGCTTTGCACAGCGCGCACGGACCGCCGGGAAATAGCGACAAGCGCTAGCCGGGCGCTCGTGCTCGAGCATCGTCGGGTTGAGCGACTGCGCGCGCGGGCCCCTTTCTCGAGCACTTGCGGGTACAACGCAGTTCGGGCCCCATCGGTGGACACGTTGAGGTGCACAACCGCGAAGCACTCGTCGGTCGGAGCATGGCGGCAGCTCGCTCGAGGCGCAAGATCTGCCGCTGGGCACGGATCAGTTAACCGGCGTTTGCGCGCGGAAGATGCTGAAGCAAGCGGTATTCTGGTCCTGACCGAGGGGATATCGGGTGTAGTACACCCAGGCGTCCGAGGTGCCTACCAGGGGTTCCGGTTCGTTCTTGATGTCCGACCCGCCCTGGGACAGTTTGTAGTGCACATCGGCACCGTCCAGCAGCTCTGTGAACCAGATCTCGCTGGTGTTGCTGAAGAAGACGTTTTCCGTGTCGAAGCAGCTGGCCACTTGGAACGTTGTGTAGAGCCTACCCCCGAACACGAACGGTTCGTTCGACGCAGCCTGACAGGCATCGCTGAAAGTCTGCTCCGCCGGAGGCTGATAGAACTCCACCTGATCCCAGATCGTGCCGCTCTGTGGTTCGCGGTAGAGCACGTTGCGGGTATTCGGGAACAGACCGGCCGCCATGTAGCGCTCGCCGTTGTAGACCACCGGAAACTGGCCGACCTTGAGCAGCCCATCGTCGGTGATCTGCACCGGCACCGCGTCTGGATCGGACACATCGAAGGTGAATACCTGGATGTCGCCATCGGCGTCCCTAGCGCCATAGGTGATCACCGGTTCTCGCCATGACCACCTTGGGAAGGTCACGTCCATGGGCGCGAGGAGTACCCGTTCTCCCTCACCGGGCTGTGGCACGTCCTGGGAGGCGATAACGATCTCGTTAGCGGGATCGTCGAGGTCGACGTAGCGCAATTCGACCGTGGTCGCATTGGCCGGGGCGAGGTCGCCGATACTGCGAAGCCAGTACACGTACACCTTGTCGGAGTCGGGCAGGACGCTCGGGTAGATGCCCCGTCGCTGGGGATCCTGGAGGCTTGGAAAGGTGATCGTCTCGCCGGTGCTAGGGCCTGTGGCGCGCACGAGGGTGAGGTTGTAGTCCTCGTCGGCGCCCACGTAGATCACTCCCTGGGCGTCGCGGCCCATGTAGGAACGGCCCGCGAAGGTGGTGCGGAAACTGGCGTAGCCGCGGCAGTCAGGGGGGATGAAGTCGCCTGTCTCTGGATCGACCTCGCAATGCCACATCTGCGCGATCTCAAAGAGGTCTTCGTTGCGCTCCCCTTCGAGCTCTTCAAACCAGGTCATAAAGCGGCCGTCGTCGCTGAACTCGGGGTTGCCGTAGCAGGTGTCTGGATCGCCCATCTGCACCTCGTCGATGGCGAAGGTGCCTTGGGAGAAGATGGGCACTTCAGACATCAGCGATTCGCCGCTCACGCCCTGGTCGTCGATCGCCATCGCGGTGACTTGGACAGCACCGGCAGGCGCATCGATCCACTCGGCGTCGAACTCGGGCCCGACGTCCGACGTAGCCACCAGACTTCCGTTGGCGAAGTAGTCCACCCGCACGACCTCGCCCTCCATGTCGCTGGCTTCCGCCCGTAGCGGTATCACCCCCGGGGTGGCGTAGAGCTGAGCCGCCTCCGGAGTCTTCAGAGAGATTACGGGGGCGATGTTCTGCACGATGTTGAAGCTCACGTCGGCGCTCGTCGTGCTCACATCATCATCGTCGGTCGCCGTGGCGTTGACGATGCTCTCCCCCGCTGCCGGGTCCTCGACGGTGACGCTGAACGGCGCGGTGGTTGAGATGCCGAGCGATTCTCCGTTCAAAAAGAACTCGACGGACACAACCTCGCCGTCCTCGTCGGTCGCCGTGGCAGTGATCGACAGCTCCCCTGGTGTCATCACCTCATCGCCCTCGCCAGGTGACGTCACGGTGACACTGGGACCGACGTTAGCCGGTGGCTGTGGATCACCCTCGGGTTCATCGCCTGGGTCGTCGCCTGGGTCGTCGCCTGGGTCATCGCCTGGGTCATCGCCTGGGTCATCGCCTGGGTCATCGCCTGGGTCATCGCCTGGGTCATCGCCTGGGTCATCGCCTGGGTCATCGCCTGGGTCGTCGCCTGGGTCGTCGCCTGGGTCGTCGCCTGGGTCGTCGCCTGGGTCGTCGCCTGGGTCATCGCCTGGGTCATCGCCTGGGTCATCGCCTGGGTCATCGCCTGGCCCTGGCCCCGGGTTCGGGTTCGGGTTCGGGTTCGGGTCGTCTATTGGATCGTCGACAGGGTTGTCCATCGGAGCGTCGGCGGGGTCATCGACGGGGTTATCCATCGGATCGTCGACGGGGTCGTCCATAGGGTCATCGACGGGATCCTCCACCGGGTTGTCCACAGGATCGTCCGCCGGCCCTTCCTCGACCGGGACATCGCCTCCGCCTATGTCAGACCCTTGTTCGGCGGGAACGCAGGCAGCTCCTGCGACAACGATGATTAGGGAGGTCAGCCAAAGGCGCAGGCAAGCGACGGCGTTGGCAAGGGCCGTGATAAGCGTGAACCGGTTCACGTGATGGAGAGCTCCGAGCGGAAGGCTCGGAAGAGTGTATGCGCCCGACCATGGGGCATGCCGTGCGCGAAGTCGCGCCGATCGACTTCGTAAGGTGAACCGAGTTCACGCTCGCAGGCGGTACCCTGTTCGGAAAATCCACCACACCGCGCCCGTGCAAAGGCCCAGGAACAGCAGAGTCATTGCGACGCTCATAGTCAATCCGACGTCAGCGTTCTCATAGAAACTCCAGCGAAAGCCCGAGACCAGGTACACCACTGGATTGAACAAGGTCACCTTTTGCCACAGCGGAGGCAACATATCTATGGAGTAGAAGCTGCCACCGAGGAAGGTGAGGGGCGTTATGACCAGCAGAGGGACGATCTGCAGTTGCTCGAAACTCTCAGCCCAAAGGCCAATGAGAAAACCGAACATGCTGAAGGTGATTGCCGTGAGCAGGAGGAACGTCAGCATCCATCCTGGGTGGCGTACTTCGATGGGCACGAAGAAGGAGGCAGTGACCAGGATGATTGCGCCGATCACGATCGATTTGGTCGCCGCCGCGCCAACGTAGCCAAAGATGATCTCCATGGCGGAGATCGGTGCGGAAAGAATCTCGTAAATGGTGCCCGAAAAGCGAGGAAAGTAAATGCCGAAGGACGCGTTGGAGATGCTCTGAGTGAGCAGCGAGAGCATCACGAGACCAGGCACGATGAATGCGCCGTAGGGCACGCCGTCGATCTGCTGGATACGTGAGCCGATCGCGCCGCCGAACACGATGAAGTACAGCGACGTTGACAACACCGGGGAGAACACGCTCTGCATGAGCGTGCGTAAGGTGCGCGCCATCTCGAAGCGATAGATTGCGCTCACCGCGCGAAGGTTCATGCGTTGTCCTCGACCAGGCTGACGAAGATGTCCTCGAGGGAGGACTGGGATGTGTGTAAGTCCTGGAACTGCAGGTCAGCCTCCCGCAAGGCGTTGAGGAGCGAGGTGATTCCCGTGCGTTCGCCCCGCGCATCGTAGGTGTAAACCAGCTGTTCGCCGCCGTCAGCGAGCGTCACGCCCATGCCCCGTAGGCTCTCGGGTAACACCTCTAGCGGCGTGACTAGCTCTAGCACTAGCTCCTTTCGGCCTAGGCGACGCATTAGCTCATCCTTTTCCTGCACCAGCAGAAGCTCGCCGTGGTTGATCACGCCGATACGATCTGCTAGGTCTTCCGCCTCCTCGATGTAGTGGGTCGTGAGGATGATGGTGACGCCGCGGTCGCGCAGGCCGCGCACGGCAGCCCACATGTCTTTGCGTAGGGCGACATCGACACCCGCCGTGGGCTCATCCAGAAACAGGATGGTCGGTTCGTGGGAGAGCGCCTTGGCGATCAACACGCGCCGCTTCATGCCGCCCGATAGGGTGAGGATGCGGGCGTCCTTCTTGTCCCAGAGCGAGAGGGTCTTGAGCACTTGTTCGAGATAGGCAGGATCCGGCGCCTTGCCAAACAGCCCCCGACTGAAGCTCACGGTGGCCCACACGGTCTCGAAGGTATCCGTGGCTAGCTCCTGGGGCACCAAGCCGATGGCGGCGCGGGCGGCGCGAAAGTTGCGGGTGATGTCCGCGCCGTCCACACGTACTTCGCCGGCGGTCGGCTGGACGATGCCGCAGATGACGCTGATCAGCGTGGTCTTACCGGCGCCGTTTGGGCCCAGAAGGGCGAGGATTTCGCCGCGGCGGATGTCCAAGTCGATCGATTTCAAAGCGACGAAGCCGGAAGCGTACCGCTTGTCGAGGCCTCGGATCGTAATCACGTTGTCCATGGCGGCGCATGGTACACGCGATGGCGAAGCGGTGAGGGAATTCGCTCGGCGCCGACGCTAGGACATGTAGAGCGCCACCGGGCTAAAAAAGGCCCCGGTCCCCAGTCAGCGTGGTGGCGTTCGCTGCGACTATAGCAATAAGAGCTCCGCCCGCTTCGGCGAGCCACGAGGAGCCGTCCCGGCGGGCGTTGCCCCCTTACCCCAGGGCAACGCCTCGCCCCCTATTCTTCACCGAGGTAAGTGGCGAGCAGCCGCTCCCACTCGCCGCTACGCGTGTGGCGCAAGATCTCCTGGTTCATCGCTTCGCGAAGCGGCGATCCGTTCGGCAGGGCGATGCCGTAGTCTTGATGAGCGAACTGGTTCGGCAGCACGCGCACTGTGTCGTGTGCTTGGATGGCTGCAATGTAGCGCAGGATCGGCATGTCGTACACGACGGCGTCTGCCTCGCCAACGGCCAGGGCGGCGATGGCATCTTCGATGGTCGGTCGTGTGCGGTGCCGGATCAGGTGATCGTCGAGGTAAGTGGCGCTGGTGCTGCCGGTGATCGTGAGCACGCGTCGCCCCTGCAGGTCATCGATGCCACTGATCGTGTTCTCGAGTCGATCAACGGTCAGAGCGGTAGCGATCGCCGCCGTAAACCCTGAAATGATGATGATGCTGGCGAACATCCAGATCAGTCCCACCACGCGTCCCGGCAGGGTGGCCGGTGCCTTATCGCCGTATCCCACTGTGGTCATGGTGACCGCCGACCACCAGATACCGCTCGCCACTCCCTCGAGTGGCGACTCGGGGAACTGGTCGTTGCGCCGCCGTTCAGCTAGCCAGACGATCACTCCCACCACCGTGAGTACTGCGAGCAGCGCCAGGGCGGCCTCGAGGAAGGCGAGGGAGCCGAAGCGCCCTAGCGCGGAGAACAGCGAACCAGATGATCTGCGAGGGACGGCGATACCGAGTCCGGACGAGTAGAAGGGGTGGGTGAAGTCGACCATGCCCTCGCGTTCGGCGGTGATGGTGATGGCGGAGCCTGCGGCGTCCACCTCTCCGGCCGCTACCGCTTCGAGCATCTGCGAGAGGTCCATTTCCACCAGCTCGAAGTCGATCTTCAGGGTGACGCCGAGCTCGTTTAGCAGAGCGACGGTGATGCCTTCCCACTCGCCCTTGCCGTTGCGTAGGGCGAAGGGAGGGGCTTCCCGTGTGGCGATGAGCAGCGGCGGCGCAGTGTCCACTTCCCCTGCACTCGCCGGCGACTGCGCCACCTGGGCCTCGGTGTAGGGAGCGAGCGCCAGCAGCGTGACGGCCAGCGGGATGAGCATGGTGTGTGGCCGTTGCGGTAGGGGCATGAATTGCGTCGCCGACATGTTTCGCTTCTCGGGTTTGCGTGGGACTACACCGAACCGTAACGATTCGCCGAGAATCGCAACAGATCTGCCATGAGTGTTTACAACCGCGCCAGCGTGCGCTCGTCCTGGACGCGTGCGGCGGGAGGGGATGGATCATGACGACGGAGAAGGTGGTGTTCGACAACGCGCAGGGCGAACGCCTGGCAGGGCAGTTGGAACGCCCGCCGGCGGGTGCGCCGGTGCGCGCCTGGGCTTTGTTCGCCCATTGCTTTACGTGTACGCGCAACATCCGTGCAGCGCGGGTGATTTCCCGGCAGTTGGCCGATGCGGGCATTGGCGTGCTGCGCTTCGACTTCACTGGCCTCGGCGAGAGCGAAGGCGATTTCGCCGACACGAACTTCTCTTCCAATGTGGACGATCTGGTCGCCGCAGCCAAGTGGCTGGGCGAGCACGAACACGCCCCGGCGTTGCTGGTCGGACACTCGTTGGGCGGGGCGGCCGTGCTCAAGGCGGCGCCTAGGCTGGAGTCCGTGCGCGCCGTGGCCACGATTGCGGCGCCCTACGAGCCCGCTCACGTGGCCCACCTGCTCGATGCGTCTCGTCAGGAGATCGAACGCGATGGAGAAGCCACCGTGTCCCTCGCCGGCCGGCCGTTTCGGATTCGACGCCAGTTCCTAGATGACCTGATGGCCGAAGGGGCACCCGCAGAGCGGCTGAAGCGCTTGGGTCGCGCGCTTCTAGTGATGCACGCCCCCCTCGATGACACCGTGTCCATCGACAACGCGTCGCAGATCTTCCAATCGGCGAAGCACCCGAAGAGCTTCGTAACCCTGGACGATGCCGATCATCTGCTCACGCGTCAGGCCGACGCACAGTACGCGGCGCAAGTGCTTGCAGCGTGGGCGATACGCTATGTGGGGGCCTCCTCGTCGGCCGCCCCGGCGTTGAATGCTGAAGGCCATGACGTGGTGGCCGTTACGGGCGAGGGTTACCGAACGGATATCCGCGCCGGCGGCCACGCCCTCAGCGCCGATGAACCACCATCGGTCAACGGTACCGACGCGGGCCCAACGCCCTACGGGCTGCTCTCGAGCGCCCTGGCCGCGTGTACGAGCATGACCCTACGCATGTACGCGGACCGCAAGCAGCTGGCATTGGAACGGGTAACCGTCCGAGTCAGTCACCGAAAGGTGCATGCTGAGGATTGCGCCGACTGCGATAAGCGACAGGGCAAGGTGGACGAGTTCCATCGTCACATCACCCTAGAGGGCGACCTCACCTCGGCTCAGCGCGGGCGTTTGCTGGAGATAGCCGACCGCTGCCCCGTGCATCGCACCCTCGAGGCGCCCGTGGTCAAGATCCACACGGAGCAGGCAAATCCCTGAACAGACACGAGCCGCCAGGCATTGCCTGCCGGCGGCTCGTGGTGGGCGGACGTGATGAGAACGACGCCGCCGGGAGGCTTGTTCGTCCGCTAGCCGGTGGTGTCCCGGCGGCGCAGAGCTCCAGCACCGATCAGTGCTGAGGCCATTAACAAGATGGCGCTGGGGCCGGGCACGGTCGCCACGTCGGTTTCGAAGGCGATGAGCCAGCCGTCTAAGAAGCCGGTATCAGCACCGGCGTTATCGCTGATCGTGAGCGTCCATGTGCCGAGCGTGTCCGACCCGGCAAAGGTGCTCAGGGGATCATCCGGCGCGAACCAGCGCATGCAGTCGATGCCGACCACTGCGTCCGTGCCGTCGCAGCCACCGCCCATCTCCTCGGCGGTAAGCGGGGAGTTGTCCCCGAAAATGATGGCGCTGTCTATCGTCAGGTTGGAGTCGTCGCCGAAGCCACCGCCGTCGAATCCAGGGCGATCCGCGAGCGTGATGGTGGTGCTGTCGGGACCGGTCAGGGTCCAGATGAGATCACCTACCCAGGTGTGTTCGACCAGGGCGAGCAGACCCACGCGGATAATGGTGGCGCTGTCCGCCACGTCGATGGACACGGAGAGGCCGGTAGGCTCGTTATCGGGGATGTCGAGGTCGAGGCCAGGACCCGTCTGGTAGGTCACGGTGGCCGCGTTGGCACCGGCGGTCGCGAGGCCGGCGAGCAGTAGGGTGGCGAGGGTAGTCGCGATGCGGGAGCGGTGCGTCAGCATGAAACTTCTCGTCCTTGATCAGGTTGATTGCGTCTTGTCGTGCTCGACCCTAGGCGGCCCCGCTCGTCTTCTTCGCGAGCCAGCGGCCAATCAGATGCTTCTACTTCAGTGTAAGGGGTCTTGAGCACCACCTCGACACTTTAACGAGTTTGGCCTGGCAAACATGTGAAGCCGGTCGCCATTTTTCGTGACCGAGTGTGAACGGCGCCCTCCGCGCCGGTAGTAACGATTTCGCGTCTTGGTCAGATTTGGATGAAAAACGGCCGAAAATACGTCCTCAAGGTGTATTTTGGCTCTGTTTTTGCCATTATTTTACTTAATGTATCGTGGCACGGAGCTACCGTTCATCGCCGTGCGGCGTTGCGATCACCTGGCCGGTGAGAGGCGTGCGTGAGCGCGGTTGCGCATTTGATCTGCGCGAAATGCGCGCTGCGGGCTGCACTAGGCAGGGTCAAGGCCGGGCGGATGTGCCGCCAACACCTCGAGAAACTGCTCACCGTATTGATCCAACTTGTATTGCCCCACGCCCGACACAGCGAGTAGCGTGCGCGCGTCGGTGGGACGGCGAGCCAACATGTCCGCTAGGGTGGCGTCACTGAAGATGACGTAGGACGGCACACCTCGCTCGTCCGCCAATCGCTTGCGTGTGTTGCGCAATGCCTCCCATAGGCGCTCGTCTTCGGGCGCAAGGGCGCTCGAATCGAGGGTATCGGCCGCTCTGCGGCGGCGCCGACCCGGACTTGCAGTCGATTTCATCGCCTTGCGCATGGATAGCTGCGTCTCCCCGCGCAGGACGGGACGACACGCTGGTGTCAGGTGCAGGCCGCCATGTCCCTCGAGATCTACCGTCAGGTAGCCGTGGGCGATGAGCTGTCGGAATACCGCACGCCATTCGTGGGGAGCGAGTTCCGTGCCGATGCCGTAGGTGCTCTGGCGATCGTGACCGAAGCGCGAGATACGTTCATCGGGTTTGCCGAGCAGCACGTCGATCAGGTAGTTCACACCGAAGCGCTGTCCGGTGCGATGCACGGCTGATAGCGCTTTCTGCGCTGCCACGGTTGCATCGAACAGCTCCGGTGGCTGTAGGCAAATGTCACAATTGCCACAAGGCTCGTCCAAGGGCTCCCCAAAGTAAGCCAGCAGCGCCTGACGGCGGCATTTGGTGAGCTCGCAGTAGCCGAGCATAGCGTCGAGCTTGGCGCGCTCCACGCGCTTGTGCTCATCATCGGCACCAGCGCCCTCGATCATCTGCCGGAGCTGGATCACGTCCTGCAGTTGATAGGCCATCCAGGCGTCGGATGGCAAGCCGTCACGACCGGCGCGGCCGATCTCCTGGTAGTAAGACTCGAGGCTCTTCGGCATGTTGAGGTGGGCGACGAAGCGCACATCCGGTTTGTCGATGCCCATGCCGAACGCGATCGTGGCCACGACGATCACGCCATCTTCGTGCAGGAAGCGATGCAGGGCATTGGCGCGCGCGTCCTTGTCGAGGCCGGCGTGGTAGGGCACGGCGGTAAGTCCCTGGCTTGCGAGGTACTCGGCGACGGACTCCACCTTGCGTCGGGACAGGCAGTAAACGATGCCCGCTTCCCCAGGGTGGCGATCTCGGATGAAACGCAGCAGGCGATCTCGCGCGTTGCTAGCGCTTTCATTCACTGTGATACAGATGTTCGGGCGGTCGAAGCTGGAGATGAACTGGCGCGCGCCCGTAAGGCCGAGGCGCTCGACGATTTCCCGTCGTGTCGGCGCGTCCGCCGTGGCGGTCAGCGCCACCCTTGGTACCTGCGCAAAGCGCTCGTGTAGCACGCTCAGCTGGATGTACTCGGGACGGAAGTCGTGCCCCCATTGGGACACACAATGAGCCTCGTCGATCGCGAACAAGGCGGGCTGGGCTTGTTCGAGGAGCGCCTGGAAGCGTTCGGTCATCAAGCGCTCGGGCGCGGCGTACAGCAGGTCGAGTTCGCCGTTCAACCACTGGCGCTCGACAGCCTCCGCCTGCGGCAGCTCCAGCGCCGAATTCAAGCAAGCGGCGCGTACGCCGAGCTGGCGCAGGGCCTGCACCTGGTCCTGCATCAGCGCGATCAGGGGGGAGATCACGATGCCGGTGCCGGGGCGCACGATAGCCGGGATCTGATAGCAGAGGGACTTGCCGCCGCCGGTGGGCATGAGCACCACGGCGTCCTCACCGCTGATCAGCAGTTGGATGATCTCGTCCTGCGGCGGTCGAAAGGCCTCGTAGCCGAAAATGTCGCGCAGTACCTCTTCGGCACGGCGCACTGAGTGTGCGTCGAACTGGCCAGCCATGGACCGCATGGTAGCAAAGCGTCAAGGGCGCGAGCGGTGCATTCCTGGTGTCCTTGGCGCGAAATTCTGGACGGTGAACCGGATGCTGGTGCTGACCCGGTCCCGTGTGCATACTCTAACCTGGGCTCATAGCAGGAAAAGGAGGTGATCCAATGTCGAGTGGATTGCGTGCCGGTACGTTCAGTCTTGGTGTTGGTGGTGCGGAGACGGGCAACCCCTAGTCGTGCCACGGACGCTCGGATGACGTCCAGGGGCTGGACACCGGCCCATCTACGGGAAGGCGGCTTCGGCCGCCTTCTTTTTTGCCTTTTAGATCTACTAGGTCGCTGCAGCGCGAGCGGATCTGTAGCCGCCCTTCGGAGCTGAGCGTGCTCGATGCGTTGATCGTTGGCGCCGGCCTCACGGGCCTGGTCGCAGCCCACGCCTTGGAGCGGGAAGGTTGGCGCGTGCGCGTTGTGGAGAAGGCACGGGGGCCCGGCGGGCGCATGAGTACGCGTCGGGACGGTGACTTGCGCTTCGACCACGGCGCCCAGTACTTCACGGCGCGTGACGGGCAATTCCGTCAGGCGGTAGAGGGATGGCTCAGGAGCGGTATCGTGGCGCCGTGGTCGCCACGGCTAGCGGTCATCGATGCGCTGGGCATCGCGGAGAAGGAGCACTCGCCGGCACGCTTTGTCGGCGTGCCGGGGATGAGCGCCGTATGCGCTTCGCTCGCGGGTGACCTACGCGAGTGTCAGTATCGATGGCAAGCGCAAGCGATCACTGCTACCGATGGCGGTTGGTCCGTGACAGCGACCCACGGGGAGACCATCAACGCGGCGCGCGTCTTGCTCACGTGCCCAGCGCAGCAAGTAGCAGCCCTCACGCCGGCCTGCGCTGGGAGCACTCAGCGCGTGCTGGCAGAGGTGCAGATGCGTCCCTGCTGGGCCGTACTCGCCACCTTCGATCGTCCTCTCCTCGAAGGCTACGACGCCGCCTTCGTCAACGTGGGGCCTTTGTCCTGGGTGGCATCCCAGCGTCAACGCCCAGGACGCCCAGCCCAGGACGCCTGGGTCCTGCATGCAACTGCTGATTGGTCCGAGGCCAACCTGGAGCTTTCGCCGGTAGTGGCCGCGAAGGCGTTGGTGGACGCGGCGCGCGCGCTGGCAGGGCTCAGCGATGGGCTGAGAGTGCTAGGAGCCAACGCGCACCGTTGGCGCTATGCGATCGCGCGGTCACCCTTAGACGATCAGTTGGTTTGCCTCGCGGGGGAGTCGCTGCTCGCCGGCGGCGACTGGGCCTTCGGATCACGCGTCGAGGGGGCTTGGCGCAGCGGATGTGCGGCCGCCGCCCGCTGGCTTCGAGGCAGCTCGTAAGCCTTCTCGGCTGGTACCGGCCATGCCCACGCCGTATGGTGCGAACGCCGCGTCGCGCGCACGGTCCACACCACATACCCCACCACCACGACGGAAAGGAGAACCCATGTTCCAGCCCGAACGCTTTGTTGCCACGGCCTGGTTGAGCCTCACCGCACTTTGCCTCGCGCCGCCTGCGCAAGCGCAAGAGGGGGAGGCACAGGCCTCGCCTTTGGCGGATAAGGTCGCTGCCGCCCTAGAGGCTCCGTTGCGCACGGAGGCGGAGAAAGAGCGCGACGCGAATCGCCTGCCCGCGGAAACCCTGGCGTTTATGCGAATGACGCCCGACATGCGCGTACTCGAACTCATCCCCGGCCGCGGCTGGTACACCAAGATCCTGTCTCAGGTGTTGGCCGAGGAGGGCGAGCTATTCGTCGCCGTCGGCACTCGCTTCGTCTCGCAGAACTTAGACACCGAGCCTGGCTTTGCCGGGGTTAAGGTGGTGGACGTCACGGGCGAGTTCAGTCGGGATGATCGCCGCAACGACGTCGACGACCTCGGGCTCGGGGTCAAAGACATCGACCTGGCCCTGACCTTCCGCAACCTGCACAACTTCAACGCGCACGGCCGCCAGGAGCTGAACGAGGCTGCCTTCGCCGCACTTAAGCCCGGCGGCCACTACGGTGTGGTCGATCACACCCGTCGGCACATGCAGGCGGACGACGGCGAGAACTGGCGTCGAATGGACCCCGTGCTCATGATCAAGGAGATCGAGTCTGTGGGTTTTGAGTTTGTCGACTTCACAGACCTCCACTACCGAGCGGACGATGAGCTGCGCTACGAAGTGGGGCGCAAGACCGTGACTGGCAACACAGATCGCTTCACCCTGCTGTTCCGCAAGCCTGAGTAGCGCCTTGGAGTCGCCGCCGCTGCTCTGGCGGCGGCGTTCCCCTTACCGTCTCTAGAGCGTGAGCTCTGAGACGTCGCGATAGTTGCCGAGCTTGCCGCGCACGAAGCTGTTGAAGGCGATCGAGTGTCGCGGCTCGCCGGCGCTGTTGGTCTCTACGAAGTGCTGTAGCGCTGAGGAGAACAGGATGAGGTCCGCTCGCTTCGGCGTCACCATGTTCATCGGCGTGTTGTAGATGTTGCGCTTGGCTTTGCCTGGGTGCAGGTCGAGCTGTTGGTAGGTGTTGTGCTTGTCGAAGATCATGCTCGCCACCGGGCTCGGCAGGTCGCAGTAGTACAGAGAACCGGACACCAGTGAGTTCGAGTGTGAGTGGCCGTGCATGCCCACCCCCGGTGGATTGGTCAGCGCCCACGACTGAGTGACGTACAACTCCTGATCGATCCCCATGACCTCCTTCGCGTACACCGCCAGAGCCTCCGAGACGGCCTCCTTGACGCTCGCCAGCGCCGGCTCGTCGAAGATGTAGAGGTTCTCGGAAATCAGGTTCGCTTGGTTCTGCACCATCGACAGCTCGCGGATGAAAGCCACCTGCGCATCGCTGATGGCGTGGGCGATGTTGGTGCGGAAGTACGGCTCAGCGAATAACGGTTGTACCTCGTAGCTCCCCAGTGCCATTGCATAATCCCCTATCGCGTCGACCGTTAGCGGTCGAATAGTTGTTGTAGTCCCCGAGGGCAAATAGTTGACCACCGTATGCGACGAAACAAGGGGGTCGCGCATCCCCCTCCCCTAGGCATTGCAGGTTGGTCTCCACGTAGCTGATAAAGTTCTGATTTTGTTAATGAATAGACATCCGCACCGGGTATGCCCAGAAGGGCGGCCGAGGGCATGTAGTTGACGAGAAACGGTGGCCAGCGCGAACCGCAGAGGACGCAGAAGTCGACCGAATCAACGACTGACCCGTCCGTAATCACGATTTACCTGCCAGCTATCGCCGACCTGGCGGTGGTGATGGTCATGGCGCTCGCGGCACAGCTGGTGGGCTTCGCCCATCCTTCGGTGCTGGAGATAGGCGAGGGGCAGTTCAGTCCGTTCGCGCCCGACACTTCTCGGGCGATGGCCGTTGACATCGTCGGACGCCTGCATTGGTCGGTGACCCATGCGAGTTGGTGGGTTGTGCAGGTTATCTTCGCGATTACGCTGCTGCGTCTATTTTGGATCGATACGAGGGCCTGTGCGTGCCTTGGCCGGCGCATGCGCCAGTTTTACTTCGTGGGCCTTACGATCGTGGTGACCCTGATGGTGGGTGCGGGCCTAGCGGGGGTTCAGTTTGCGGGTCCCTTCGCCGCGGCGTTGCAGGCGCTACCGGTGGGGCCGACGGGGCGGGTCTTGGCGGCTGGCGTGGTGGCGGTAAACACCGGCTCTGCCATGCTCTCGTTCATGCTCGCCCTGGGCTTCTGCGCCAACATTCTCCGCGCGCGCTGCGCGAGAAGCGAGAGTGGCTCGCGTGGCGCCAGGCGATTCGAGCAGCTTCTTTGGATCGGCGCCGCCTATCTGGCGCTCACCGCTTTAGAGGTCACGCTCGGTTTGCGCTGGGCTTCGACGCTGGTAGAGCCGTCGGCTGGAGAGCTAGCCGCGGCGGTGGCCTGCGCGCAGGCTCGGGTTGTCGGCGCCGTTAGCAGCTTGACTCTGGGCACGATGGCCCTCGCGGCGTGGGCAGGGTTGGGGCACGAGGTTCGTGCGCCAGTGACACGCTGTGCCGCTTGGGTGCTGGCCGTATTGTTGCCGCTCTCAGTGGCGCTCGTTGGGGGCAGGTGCCCGACGGCGTGATGGCCTAGTAGGCACCCCAGCCGAACAGAACCACGCCGACCGTGCGCCATAAGATGCGCAGATCGAAGCGCAGCCCCATGTTCTTGACATACAGCACATCCAGGGCGACTCGGCGCGAATAACTCGTGTCGTTGCGACCGCTGACCTGCCACAGTCCAGTGATACCCGGTCTAACTGCCTCGTACCAGCGCAGGCGAGATCCGTAACGCATCAGCTCATCCTCGACGATTGGCCGTGGGCCCACCAGGCTCATCTCTGCGCGCAGCACGTTGAAGAGCTGAGGAAGTTCATCGAGGCTGGTTCGGCGCAAGAAGACGCCTACACGAGTCAGGCGCGGATCGTCGCGTAGCTTTCGGCTGCGTTCCCACTCGGCGCGAGCTGTCGGGTCTTTGCTCAGAAGTTCTTCGAGGATGCGCTCAGCGTTCGGCCGCATGGTGCGAAACTTCATGCAGGTGAAGCGGCGGCCCCGATGCCCGACACGCACCTGGCGAAACAGTGCGGGTGCCCCATCCGCGCGCGTCAGCAGGGTAATGATCACCATCGGCAAGAAGAACACGGTCAGCAAGCCTAGGGCGCCGGCGACATCCAATACGCGCTTCCAGCCTAGTGAAGGAATTAGGTCTAGCGGTGCGCTGGGATGATCGCGCGCTTCGTCGCCACCCCGAACGGCCCAGCGCACCCCTGCCGGGGGTGAGTGAGATGCTGCGGCAGTCATCGCCATCGAGGGGGAGTCGGCGACGCGCGATACGGCGTAAGCGTCTTGCTCGCCGGTCTCTAGTCGCCTGAGTCTCGGAGTTCCCATCGCGTCAGCTTCAATTCCGTGTGATCTGGGTGTGTCGTTGTGCTGCGACAGCGCCCGAGCCCTCGACACTCACCCTAGGCAGTCTACACAGGCGCTGGGGCAACCCAGCTGTCTTTCACCAGGTCTAGTGTCGACGTCATGGCGTGTTGTGAGGTTCAAGGAATCGTGATCTCGCGCTACCGTTCCCGGACCTTAGACTACCGCACGCTCCATTGCAGTGATCTGCACCACAGCGAGCGATCTGGCGATACTCGAAGGTGCGTTACATATCCTTTGGGAAGTGGCGGGTCAGCTGTTGCCAGGCCGCGACGTAGTCGGCTTGAAGCTGGGGTGATCTCACCGCTTGAGCGCTCGGACGGATTAGGTAGCGCGACTCGAACATAAAGGCCATCGTGGCATCCAGGTACTCTGGCTGGAGGCGCGCGTCACTCGCGCGCTCGAAGGCATCCGCATCTGGGCCGTGAGGGACCATGCAGTTGTGCAAGCTTGCGCCGCCTGGCGAAAAGCCACCACCTGTCTTCGCGTCGTACTCGCCGGTGATCAACCCCATGAACTCGGACATGACGTTGCGATGGTACCAAGGTGGTCGGAACGTGTCGGTCATTACCAACCAGCGCGGCGCGAAGGCAACGAAGTCGACGTTGGCCGTGCCCGCTGTGTCCGAGGGGGACGTAAGTACGGTGAAGATCGAGGGGTCGGGGTGGTCGTAGCTGATTGAGCCGATCACGTTGAAGCGCCGAAGGTCGTATCGGTAGGGCGCCAGCGTTCCGTGCCAGGCGACCACGTCTAGCGGTGAGTGCTCCAGGTGGGCGATCTGCATCGTGCCCGCGAGTCGGCAGATGAGCTCGAACTTGCCCTCACGATCTTCATAGGCTGCCGTGGGGTACTCGAAGTCGCGTTCGTTCGCGAGTCCATCCGAGCCGATGGGACCGCGCTCTGGGAGTTCAAACAGTGAGCCGTGATTCTCACAGACATAGCCACGCGCGACAGGGTCTTCCAGGGCGACGCGGAAGCGCATGCCGCGCGGGATGACGGCGATTTCCTGCGGCCCCACCGAGAGCACGCCACACTCGGTGTGAAGGGTGAGCCGGCCTAGCTCGGGAACGATGAGCAGCTCGCCGTCGGCGTTGGCGAAATAGCGTGATGTCATCGATTGGTTGGCGCGGTAGACGTGCATGCTCGCCCCCGTCTGCGCGAGGGCGTCTCCGCACGCTGCGATGGTGTACATGCCGTCGACGAAGTCGACAGGGCCATCAGCAAGCGGCTGAGGATCCCAGCGCAAAGGGTTTGCAGGGGGCGCTGCGCCGTGCAGAGGTGCCGTTTCCCAGGAGGTCGCGCCCTCGTAAGGCCTGAAGCCGAGGTGCGCAACGGAAGGTCGGATGCGGTAGAGCCAGGTGCGCGCATTGCGTGCCCTTGGTGCGGTAAATGCGGTGCCGCTCAACTTCTCGGCGTACAGCCCGTAGGCAACGCGTTGGGGAGAATTGCGGCCCCGCGGCAGGGTGCCGGCGAGCGCCTCGCTCGCGTGCTCGTTGCCGAAGCCAGTCAGATACTCGCGCATGGGGCACCCTTGAGTTCACGACGGCATGATTGTCGCACAGCTCTCAACACGGTGCCGCCACTACTGAGGCGACCGCGGTTGTGCGAGGGGGAGGTAGTTTCCCCGATGGGATCGGCTCGGGCTGAAGGTCAGCTAAGTGATGCACTTGGTGAGCGTGCGCCGTATCGCCTTACACGTTCTCTGCATGTCCTGATCGCTAAGCGTTGGGTGGACTAAGAACATCAGACTCGTTTCACCCAACTTGCGGGCGCTGCAGAGGCGAGCACGGGGTCGCCAGGCTGTGTTATCGAAGGCTCGCTCGCGGTAGACTTCCGCGCACGTTCCCTGATCACACGGAATTCCCTGATCGACGATGTCCGCGATGATCTTGTCCCGATCGTAGCCAGCCCCTAGCCCATCAGGATTTACGTAGGCGTAGTACTTGTAGTAACCGTGAAGGCAACAGCTGTCGTCGGTGGCTGAAGCATCGCAACGCAGTTGGACGGGGGGTTTGATCGGGCCACCTGGGTAAGCGTAATGCTCGAAGGTGGCGTCCAGCTGGCGCGCGTTGGCTCGCCTTCGCGCCGACCAGAGCGGTAACCGGCGAAGCTGGATGCGTCCGATCGCGGCCTGCATTTCCGTCATTCGCCAGTTGGTGCCGAAGGACTCGTGCAGCCAGCGGTAGCCGGGCGGGTGGTTGCGTTCGTGCACGGCCTGCCAGCTCTTGCCGTGCTCCTTGTACGACCACATGCGAGACCACAGTTCAGGATCGTTCGTGGTCACCATGCCGCCTTCACCACCGGTCGTGATGATCTTGTCCTGACAAAATGACCACGCCCCAACGTGGCCAATGGTGCCGACGGATCGGCCGTTGTGTCTGGCGCCGTGCGCCTGGGCGCAATCCTCGATCACGAGAAGTCCACGTTCGCGGGCGAGGGCCATGATGGCGTCCATCTCGCAGGGCCAACCGCCGAGATGCACCGCGATGATCGCTTTGGTCTGTGGTGTGATCACCGCCTGGATGGTGCCAGTCGACAGGTTTCCTGAGTCCGGATCCACATCGGCGAACACGGGGTCAGCACCCGCCGCAACCACGCAGGACGCCGAGGCGATAAAGCTGCGCGCGGGTACGATGACCTCGTCACCGGGCCCGACGCCTAAGCCTCTGAGTGCCAAGTCTAGTGCCAGCGTGCCGTTGGCGACGGCAATCGCCTGATCGCTGCCGATCGCGGTGGCAAACTCTTCCTCGAAGCGCCTGGTCTCCTCGCCGGTCCAGTAGTTAACGCGGTTAGAAGCCAGCACGCGGCGAACGGCGTCGATTTCTTCCTCGGTATATGAGGGCCATGGCGCTAGCGCGGTATCCAGCATGACCTCACCGTGGATTATCTCGTAGCGGCTGGCGCGGAAGGCGAGCGAGGTGCCGCCCTCCGGGAGAGTCTATTCGATTCTTGTTTTGCGCACGAGGATGGCGCTCGCGCTTAGAATCCCGTCCTGAAGTGCAGGAAAAATCGCCCTTCTTGCGTCGTCTCACCGCTTACTTCATCGTCGATAAAGTCGATACCGGCGCCGATCTCGAAGGTACCGTAGCGAAACCTGCGGCTGTGGGAAACATCTACGCTCAGTAGGTCTTGGGGGGTAGGGGTCAGTGTATTTCGGGAATCCGGCGGGCCGTTGGCGTTGAGCTGGCCGCTGCGCACGTGTGCCTGCCAACGTGTCTGTTCCTTATTGACCAGGATCGCGCCGACCGTGATCAGATCGGCATCGTTGTCGGCACCATGGCCAATGGATCGCCCGCGGAAGCGATAGCCGGTTGGGAACACGCCTGAGTTATAGGCACAGTTGAAGCCGCCGTTGGCAAAGAAGTCACTCGCCCCGAAGAAGTCGCAGCTGGTGCGACTGTACTCGCCGAACAAACGTGTGGACCAGCGTTCAGCCACAGTGCCGGACCACTCCGCGCCGACCTGACCGAGGTACTGACTCGGCAGACCACCGGCTTCGTCCTCGCCGATGAACTGCCCGTACAGGGAAACGGATCGACCTAGTACGGGTGGCGTCCAGCGCACGTCGAATCCACCGAGCTGATTGCCGGGTTCGTTGTCCTCATTGATGCCCTCATCGCCGACGTTGTCCTGTCCAAGCAGAAGATCGACGAAGGTGCCGGCGCTGCAAGGGCGGCCATCACCGCACCACATCGCCGATCGGGAGATACCGATCTCGAGGGTTCGGTGAGGTCGAAAGGTGGCGCGAGCGGCAAAGAACAACGGATTCGAGACATCCCGGTCTGACTCTAGTTGTCCGAACATCACGGACAGATCCCAGGGGCCGATCCAGCGCAGCCAGCGAACATCGAACGGGTCCGTAAACACCCTATCGATCGTGATCGCAGGAAAGGGGCGAGCGCTGTTCGATAGGATAAGGCTGCCGTCCCAGGCCGGCCCCCACCACCGCTGTTGCGTGCTCAGGCCTAGCGACCAGTTTCCTAGCACCAATGCTGCGTAGCTGTCATCGAAGCGAACGCGTTGGCTGTCGCCGTCGCCTCCCACGTACTGGAGGTTCAAGTCGAGTGCTGCCCAGGAGAAAGTGGCGGCCGCTGCCAGGGATACCTCGCCTTCACCGCGAGGGGTGTATTGGAAGGATCGGATTCGCGTAGGGTTGACCGCGACTGCGGTCCTTGCGGACAGCAGAAGTTCGTTGCTTCGAGTCTCCCACTGAGCGCGTTCGCGCACCCGACCGAGCGCGTGGAGTGCGCTCAAGGTCAAGCCGGAGGTGTTCGCGGAGCGGACGTCCTGAAGAATCGGGCCCCAGGCCAGAGGCCAGGTGCTGATCGGGCCTGTGATGACACCTGCGTCGGCTAACAGCTCGATATCGTGGCGTAGGGTGAGATCGCCGGCTGCTATAAGGGGACCCGCCGTGGCGCCAAGGAGCACTGACTGCGCCAGGAGAAAAGCTGCGTAGACTGCCGAGATGAGCCCCACGCGCCGGCGTGGGTATCGGGTGATATCGGCGTAGGAAGCTAACCGCTTGATCATTCAGGCGGGGCGTTTACCACCCGTAGCTGCGAGCTTCCGGACATGTAGGTGATCGAGGCGCCGTCGGGCTTCGAGGCGTGAGCGGTGCCCATGAGGTAGTCGTCGAGTTTTTCGGGCGCGTAGCCGTCGACGACCGAGGCGAGCAGGCTCTGAACCTCGTCAAGGGTCTCGGCGTTTAGCGCTTCTTGCATTTTTTCAATGACCGCACTGATCCGCTCCCAGCTCAAGGACCGTTCCATCGCTCGCATAATCTCCGGGTGATCCGTATGTTCGACGGCGGTACCGATGAGCAGCTCCTCGTGTAGCTTCTCGCCAGGGCGTAGGCCCGTGTACTGGATCTCGACTTCACCCTCTGGGTTGTTGGAATCCCTCACCGTGCGCCCCATGAGACGGATCATGCGCGTCGCTAGGTCAGCGATACGGACGGGGCGTCCCATCTCCAGTACGAACACGTCGCCGCCACGCCCCATAGCTCCGGCTTGAATGATCAGCTGCGAGGCCTCAGGGATGGTCATGAAATACCGAGTTACCTCGGGGTGTGTAACGGTCACCGGTCCACCGGATCGGATTTGTTCGCGGAATAGGGGAACGACGGACCCAGAGGACTCCAGCACGTTGCCGAAACGCACAATGCAGAACTTCGTCTTGCCCTCGAGCTTCTGCATGCCCTGCAGGATGAGTTCGGCGAAGCGCTTGGTGGCGCCCATGACGCTGGTTGGCGCGACCGCCTTATCTGTCGAGACGAGCACGAAAACGCCGACGCCGTGACGGCGTGCTGCTTCGGCGACCACGCGAGTGCCGAGTGCGTTGTTTCGGATCCCCTCTGAGATGTTGCGCTCCACGATCGGGACATGCTTGTAAGCAGCGGCGTGGTAAACCGTGTCAACCGTGTAGGTGGTCAGCGCCGAGTCGACGCGTTGAACGTCCTGCACGCTACCGAGGAGCGGAACGAGTTCCGTCTGTGCACCTATCCCGTCTGCCAACTTCCGCAGGCTGCGTTCGGCGTTGTACAGGGCCAGTTCGGATTGTTCGAACAAAAGGATCCGCTTCGGCTCGTGCACGACTAGCTGGCGCCCTAGCTCCGAGCCGATCGAGCCGCCAGCACCGGTCAGCAGGATCGTCTTGCCGCGGACGTGCGCTCGCATTATGTCCCGGTCAGCCTCCACAGGGTCGCGGCCTAGGATGTCACCGACCGACACGTCGCGAAGCTCCGCCAGGTGGGAGCGACCCGAGATCAGGTCGTGGATGTTTGGCATGGTTTGGATGCGCACGGGGAGATCTTCGAGGAAGCCTAGGATCTCTCGGCGTCGGTCGCGGGTGGCTGTGGGGAGTGCGAGGAGAATGCGTCGCACGCCCTCACGGTGGATGACGCGCAGGATGTCGTTGCGCGCCACGACGGGCAGTCCGCTGATAAAGCTGCCTTGCAGTCGCGGGTCATCGTCGACGAAGCCCACGGGGAAGAAGGACCGCTGGCGCATCAAGTTGGTACCGAGGGCGATTCCCGCCTGCCCAGCACCGTAAATCAAGACGCGTTCGCTGCCTCTGCGGGGGCGTAGTAGGAAGCTGCGAACAACCAGCCGGACCGCGCTGGAGCTGATGGCGGTAAAGGCAGTGAAGACGGCGACCAGAGCGGCGGCTTCGATCGGCTTGCCGATGCCGAGGACGCTCGCCAGCAGCGCTCCGGCGATGCCCACATATAAGAGTGAGCGCAAAATGCGAACGGCGAGACGTGCGTCAACGAATCGGGTTATCGAGCGATACAGCCCCTGTACCCAGAACACCAGCGTCGTACCGGCGACGGCTACGAGCAGGGCCCAGGGCAGCGCCGCGTTCTCGGTGTCGCGGTAGACGATCCACCAGGCGGCCAGAAAGGCTGCGGTCACAAGGCACATGTCCACCAGCCCTAATAGCGTGCGCTTCAGGGAGCGCGGCATGCCTAGGGCCAGGCGACGTGCCTTGGTTGTGGCCGTCGCGAGGAGCCGATCGTCCAGCATCTTAGATTTCCAATCCAAACAAAATTCGGGGCTGTGCCAGTGTGCAGCTGGCAGAGCGGTGGGCTGCGCCCAGGGAGTCAGACCGGCTCGCCGGGGAGGTTCGCAGCCGCGGTGCCGACACCGACGTAGTGACTTGCTGCATAGCACCCCCCACCGGAAGGTGCACAGGGTAACTCCTCGAACGGGGGTTGCCTAGAGGTGAATCGCGGAAAATCAGAAGGTTGGGGCGTATCTCGGCGACTTTGCGCCTCATTGCATAAGATCTGTGGACCAGTTCACTTAACATTCCGTGTCGTCCGACCCGTTTGTTGATTCCGTCTTTGCGTAACGTGCTCGGTCGCGGTTCGTTTACCTACGGTATGCGCATGCGGCAGGCCGCCGCCGGGTGCGGGAGGCGCAGGCCTGTGTTCGCGAGGGTCGTTAGGTTTCCGGGGCACTCGCCTGGTCGGCGGGCAACCCTGGTCGCTTGTCGCGAATTGGCCGGCACCGTGGCCGCGGTGACGGTCTGCCAGCCTCTTCTATTAAGGGAAAGTGCGCTCGGGGGCCGGATACTCCCACTTGAGGTGGGAGACGTTCGCTGGAGGAAGGGCAGCGTTCGATAAAGAGAAGGGCCCGGGTAGGGTCCCGGGCCCTAGGCAGTTGCCGCAAGGGCTGGCCAAGCGCCAGAGGCGGCCTAGAAGGTGTGACGCACCGTAATGGAGAAGCGCCGGCCCAGCGGGTCGTAGGTGCTCGGGTAGATGTTGCCCGAGTTGAACGCGGTGGTGCCGATGTTGTTGCCGACGATAGTCGGCAGGTTGTCGAAGACGTTCAGCACAGCGCCGGTCAGCTGCAGACGCTGCGTCAGCTGCACGCGTGCGGTGAGGTCGATATAGTTCTCCGCATCGATCTCTCGGAACTCCTCCAAGAAGGTGTCCGCCACTTCGGGCTCAGCTTCCACGGCATCGATCCAGCGCCAGAACACAGACACGTCCACCGGACGGTCCATGCCGTCGAAGCTCAGTGTCGCCCGGTTGGAGAAGCTGAACTCCGGTTGGATCGAGGCGCAGTTGATGCTGTAGAAGCCCGTGCAGTCACGGTCGATAGAGTCGGGATTGTCGACGTTGGCATTGAAGACGGACTCTTGGGTCCAGTTACCGTTGAAGCTGTTGGAGACGCGGGCAAATCCGAGATCCCCCTGCCAGTTCACGGACACGTCGATGCCGCTGGTGGCGAGGGCACCCTGGTTACTCAGCACCAGTGGCAATCCCGCGGTTGTCGACACATCACCGAACAGGTTGCCCGTGGCTGGGTTGCGACGGATGCCAGTGCAGGCGGGATCCGAGGCTGAGGCGCCGCTGATCGCAAGGGTCCCATCCTCGAAGTCAGGCCCGAAGCAAGCGGCGAACACATCGCCCGGGTTCGGGTTGGTGATCGCGTCGCTCACCTCGATGTTGTAGTAGTCCAAGGTGAGCGCCAGATTGGGTGCGAAGTCCGGCTGCAACACCATGCCGACGGTCCACGTGTCTGCATCCTCCGCGTCGAGATTGGGGTTGCCGCCGGTGGTCGCATTTACCTGACCGGCAGGGTCGACGATGATGCTGCCGATGGTGCCTAGCGGTGCGCCTTGGGCCAGGCAGATCTGGCGTAGGTCTTCGTTCTCGAGTGGCGCGTTGCCCGTGCAGGGGTCCGTGGCGAAGTTGTTGAGGCCCGTGACCTGGGGGGCGAACAGCTCGTTTATGTTCGGCGCGCGCGTCACCCGCTGCAGGTTACCGCGGATCTGGAGGCCGCCCACGGGGCTCCAGGTACCGCCGACCTTCCACGTGCTCTCGTCCCCGGTGGTGCTGTAGTTGGAGAGACGGGCGCCCGCTTGCAGGCTGACCTCCTCAGCGAAGGCAGCGCCCTGAACCAGGGGCACGTTCACCTCCGTAAAGACCTCGCGAACATCGTAGCTTCCGGTCACGTTAGGTGCGGCAGCACCGTTGCCCAGCACCTCACCCGGGGTCTGCGTCAGCAGATCGTTGGCAAAGCCCGCTTCGTAGTCGCGGTACTCCGCACCAACGGCGAAGCCGATCGGCGACTCGGCCCACGGCATGGAGGTGTTCACATCACCGCTCACCAGCGCCTGACCCTGGAGCAAGGTGGTGAACTGGTTTGCCGTGTTGCCCACATCCAGGAAGGCGCCGACTTGGTTGGTGATGCTGCCTAGTGGGCCGAACAGATCGATCGGCACACAACCGCCGGATGGGTCCAGGCAGGCGTTGGGGTCTGTGGCGAGTAAGGCTTGCTGCAGGCGAGTGCGCGTACCGTTGCCCGACTGGGAGCCGCGCAGGTCGCTCTCGCCGTAGGCAAAGAAGGCGTCCCAGGAGAGGTTGGAGACGAGATCGCCGCGGGCCCCGGCCTTCAGCTGCCAGACACGGGTCTGCCGCTCGTTATCGCGTGTGCCGAGCTCTACAAAGCGCCGCCCGTAGTCGAGATCGATCGTGCGATAGTTCGGGTCATCCGGGTCTGTTGCCAGTGCGGCGGCGTCACACTCCGCTTGAGAGAAGTTCGGCTGGATCCCATCGGTGGCGGCGTCCGAGTCTGCGCCGCAGATCTGGTTGCGAATCCCTGCCGGGAGGAAGGGGTTGGAGAGTGGCGTCGTGAACACGTTGCGGAAGGTGCCAGAGGGCGCGATCTGCGTTCGGTTCGTGCTCTGGGAGTAGAACGCTTCTGTATACATCTCGATGCCGCTGTCGAGTTCGTAGCGGGCCGAGCCGTACAGACGGTATTGCTCTAGGGGCAGCTGGAACAGGTTGAAGGGATTGAAGTTGAAAGGCTGGTAGAACGGAATCACCGACTCGCCATCCGGCGCCACCTGCACCGTGCCTCCGCTCCCGGGAAAGGTGAGCACCGTTGGGACGGTCGTACTCGAGCCGCCCGGCGCACCGGTGGCGGAGGAGAGATTCTCCACGCCAAAGTCTCGGTCCCCCTGGAGGATCGCCTCACGGTCTGTATAGCCAACGCTGAACACGGCGTTGCCGCGACCGCCGTCGAAGTTGCCACCTGTGGTCAGATCGATGCGCAGCGTATCGCCGTCGCCTTCCGCCGTGCGAGCGCCGGTCACACGAAGGTCGAAGCCCTCGAAGTTCTGGCGGGTGATGAAATTCACCACGCCGGAGATGGCGTCAGCACCGTAGGTTGAGCCTGCGCCTCCGGTGAGCACATCCGTTCGCTCGACGAGGGCGATGGGGATGATGTCGAGGTTGGTTCTGCCCTGCAGGTCGGCCGGCACCACGCGTGTGCCGTTTAGCAGGGTAATGTTGCGGTTCGAGCCTAGGCCGCGAAGGTTGATGAACGTCGAGCCACCGTTGCCGTTGTTGACCTGGGCACCGATGCTGGGCACCACGCCCGGAATCTCGCGGATGAACTCCTCGACGAAATTGGCCTGGCGCAGTTCCACCTGCTCAGAGGTGACCGTGGCGACGGGGCTCGATTGGGTCAGGTTCGGATCGGTGAGGCGCGATCCGGTGACCACCACCTCTTCTACTTCTGTGGGCGCCTCCTGAGCGGCCGCAGGGACCAGCACGCTGGCTGACGCCAGTACCGCGCCGGCCAGCACGGCCGCGCGACGCGCGGAAAACAGGCTGTAGCGCACCGCTCTCGTTAGGTTCAGTCGTTGCATCTCAGACTCCTCCAGCTCCCACCGAGGCGATGGGATATGACGTGGTTAGACGCTGGAACAAATGGTTGCAAAAAAGCAACGATAATTTATCAGCACCGATGTATTGAATGGCAGAATCGCTGTTTTTTCGCAACAAAGTCCAGTGAGCTCGGAGTCTATGGAGCTACTTTGTGGTTATGCAAGCGAATTGTGACTTTTATGCCTAATTCGTTGCGGCTATGAATCTATGTTGCTGAAAAGTATAAAATGTTGTTAATTTGGTAATGCGTGCCCTTGCAGGGCTTTGCAAGTCCTTCGCGGGATTCGCGCAACTCAAGTCGAGTAGGGGGCGCTCTGCGGCTTTCGAGGCCCGCCAGTGCGGTCGGGTCAACGCTTCGACGAGCGCGGGGTGGGAATGCGCAAGGCGCCCGACTGAGGTGGGGTGGCGTCGCGTCGCTGGCCATGCTCGCCTGGCCAGGTGCGCCACTCGAATCCAGGGGCGGCAATCAGCCCGCTGAGAACGTGTCTACGTTCGACGAATGTTATTGGTAGGTGAAGCGAGAAACAGCGTGTCGTCACGGCGTAAGAGCTGACCCTCGACTCTGACTGAGTCGGCCACCAGTGGCAGTAGAGGCTCCGGGAGGTGGGCCGCGCCGTGCTCGTCGACCAACAGCAGGGGGCGGTACGCGCCTTGGCGATCGCGTGCGAACAGCGCAGGCGGAATGCCGCCGCGAATGCACAGCGCGGCGCAGGCCTTGTGTGGCTTGCCAGTGGAGGGCCGCATGGCACCCGCAAAACACTTCATGTCCAGGATCTCCCCCACCAGGGACACGTGCTCAAGTGGCTCTGCAGCGGGCAGACGCAGGGCAGTCTCGGGGGCGGTTGGGGAGTGTGCGATCCAGTCAGAGCCCTGGGCGGCCGATAACATGTGGAAGCCGTCGCGGGCGAGGAGGCTGCCGCGTAGGGTGACGGCCTGCCCGGCGTAGGCGTCGATGATCGTGCGTACGCCACACTTGCCCGGGCACACCAACCAGAGGCTGCGCGCAATGCCGTCGATGTCCCGCGTGCGAAGCATCGGGAACGGATCTGCGTGAACGACCCCGCGCCAGTCACGATCTTCGAGATCCCAGGTCCCGTTTCCCGGCGATCGCTGCAAAGCGGCCAAGCCTGCGCCTAGGGCGCCGCAACTCAACGTGAGGCTCAGGCCGAGGCGCAGCATGAAGCGCCGGTCCCGCGCAGGCGTATCGGCGCAATAGCCGATGAAGTAGTCCTTCTCACTCAAGGCGCGGGCTCCGCAGTGGGGCTATCTGCCGCTGATGCCGGCAGGACAGACGGGGGTACCCGCGTGCCGGGGGGGCAGCCCTTGGGATTTACCCAGACGCGTTCGTCGACCAAGCGTGTTTGGTAGGTTGCGATGCGTTCGTTGAACGGTGGCGGTGAACGCCCGTTCGCCGGGTCGTACTGAAAGCCGTGCCAAGGGCAGGTCACACAGCCTTCGACAATCCGGCCCTCGCCGAGGGGGCCACCCTGGTGGCGGCACACATTGGACACGGCCATTATCCGCTGGCCGTCACGGAACACAGCGATACGTTCGCCCTTCGACGGTGTCAGGATTACCGCTCGCGTATCTGGAATTCCCAGGGCGGGTCCCGCATCGAGCCAACCGTCCGCGGCGGGTGTGCGTCTGCTCTGAGTGCTGGCGAAGGCGCTAGCCAGGTGAAGTGCTGTGACCAAGGCCACGGAAGCGCCGAGGGCGACCGCGTAGAGGGGATTCTTCTCAAACTGGATCACGCCTAGCGCGACATGTCCGACCAGCGCCGCATAGGCGAGGTAGACGCCCATATGCAGAGCCTTCCACAGGGCGGGGCCAAGGTTGGCGTTCCAGAAGTCATGGGAGGTGGCTGCCATCAGGAACAAGATGGAAAGCGCCAGGGCGCCGAGGCTTTCGAAGGGGAAGCCCGCGATCGAGTCGTAGCGAGGGTTCGAGATGAATAGGGATGTGATCGGATCGATCACACCGAACCCGTGGTACCAGATCAGTACCAACACGCCGTGGATGAGGGCGATGAAAAAGGTGCTCACGCCCAAGTGCCGGCGGTTGTAGAGCATAGGCTTGAAGCGTGTGCTGAATCGGGCGAGGGGGCCGATACATAGGATCAGGGTCAGCATGAGAAACGACAGGCTGCCGAAGGCGCGGATCAACAGCTGCAGCTCTGCCATCGGCTGGTCGTTGGGCCGCGTGAGGACCGTGACCACCACGAAGGTGATGAGATAGGTGAGGGTGCCGCCGACTATCCACAGGTCGTAGCGACGCTTAAAGGCGTTCCATCCAACGGCGCCGTAACCCTCACTCATCGATGGCCTGCGCAGCGGGGGGCGTGAGGGCCTGTGGAAGGGAGTCATTGATCGCGGCGGGCGGTCGCAGGGTGACTGCCAACCACACGATCACGAGCATAGTGGGGCCAAGGAGCATCCACAGGAAGAGGTGCCAGTGGCGGTGAGCTTGCATCATGGGCTGGGATCGCTGGCGTTTAAGGGTACTTGTACGGTGATCGCTCGCACCAGCAACAAGGGCCAGAGCGCTGCGCTTGCGGGGAAGATCATGACGCGTCCCCAGAGACTCATGGCTGCGGCATCCAAGCGGCGGTGGCCCAAGCTGACGAACCAGAGCGCGAACAGGCAGCCGAGGAGCGCGTAGATGGCGAGGCCGAGAAGCGCGGTGCGCACGAGGAGCTCCATCAGCGTGGCCTACACAAGCTCTGCGTCGGTCAGGACTTCCAGCAGCGCTGGCCCCTCGTGCGTGAGCGCCTTGCTCATGGCGGCGTCTAGATCCGCCAGGGCATGGACCTCGAGGCCAAGCCCACCGCAAAGCTCTGCGTAGGCTGCGAAGCTGGGATTGTGTAGGGTGGTTTGCCACACTTCCCACTCCCCAGCGCGCTGCTCCTTGGAGATCTTCCCGAGTTCGCCGTTATTGAGCAGGATGTGGGTGATGTTCATGCCGTACCTGACTGCCGTGGTGAACTCGGCCAGGTATTGGCCAAAGCCGCCGTCGCCGGAGACGGAGATCACCTTGCGGCCGCGGTGCTCAGCGAAATCCTGGGTGGCACACCAGGCACCGATTGCGGCCGGTAGGCTAAAGCCGATGGAGCCCAGGTAGCCGGACATGAGCACAGACTGGCCGGCGCACTCGAAGTAGCGCCCGAAAGAGTAGGTGTTGTTGCCTACGTCTACGGCGATCACCGCATCCTTCGGCGCGAGGCGGGTGAGGGCGGTGAAGATAGCCGCAGAGTTGACGCCGTGGCAGTTGTCATCCAGGGCGCGCGCATTCTTTTCCTCCCGCCACGCGGCCCAGCGCTGAGCCAGCTCGGGACGCTGGTCTTGGGCCGCCAGTGTGTTTGGTAGGGCCTCCAGGATTAGCTCCGTCGTGCGTGCAATCTCGCCGAGCACGGGCACCTCCACCGGGTGGAACTTACCTAGTTGCATCGCTTCGAAGTCGACTTGAATGATCGGCTTCTTAGCTTCGATGCCCGTGTGATTGGAGAAGGACGAGCCTAAGGCAACGATCAGGTCACATTCGTTCATGAACCAGCTCGCGATGGGGGTGCCCGAGCGGCCGAGGACGCCGGCGGCGTTCGGGTGCGAATCAGGGATCTGACCCTTGCCCTTGAAGGTGGTGACCACCGGTGCCTGCAGCCGCTCGGCAAGGCGCACAATGGGCGCCATGCAATCGCGTGCCCCGTAGCCGACCACGATCATTGGCCGCTCGGCGCGGCTGATCAGCTGCACTGCCTGATCGAGAGCTCCGGGGGCAGGTGCGATCGCAAGATCACCCAATCGCCCTTGCGGAGATCCCGCCGGCGTGCCCTCGCCAGCGGCTTGGGTTTGCACGTCATCTGGGAAGATGAGGTGGGCGACGTCCCGCTCCACGATGGCGTTCTTGCAGGCGAGGGACATGAGTTCGGCGTGATTGGAGCTGTGTAGGACGGCCTGACTGAAGCGCGCCACGGGGGCGAAGGCGGTCGCTAGATCGATTTCCTGGAAGGCGCCGGGCCCAAATACTTGCACCTGGACCTGCCCCGTCAGAGCCAACACCGGCGCCCGGTCCACTTTGGCGTCCCACAGGCCAGTCATCAGATTGGTTGCCCCGGGGCCAGCGATGGTCAGGCAGGCGGCCGGCTTGCCGCAGAGCTTCGCATAACCCGAGCAGGCGAAGGATGCGGCGCCTTCTGGCGGATGCCGACGTAGGAGAGCTCCTCGGCCACCTCGCGGCGCCGTAGGGCATCGGCGAGTCCTAGGTTGGAGTGGCCGACCATGCCGAAAACGCGCTTGACGCCCCAGTTGACCATCGTTTCGGCCATCACGTCTGTGACCGTGCGAGTGTGGGGGGGCTCGATGTCGACGCCAACGTAGACGCCGTCCTCGCGGATCTCCACGCTGAACATCTCTTGCCCGCTGTCCTCGTGGCCGCCGGGCGGCTGTCCCGTGAGGGGGTGGAAGTCCCAACCGTGCCAGGGGCATCGAAGCCAGCACTCGCCGCCCACCCCGCGTTCGATCGATCCCTCGCCGAGGGGGCCGCCCTGGTGCGGGCAGCGATTGTCCATTGCAGCGTACTGATTGTCGAAGTGGACCAGTGCCATCGAGCGCGTTCCCACGGTGACGGTCTTCGCGCGCCCATTGGGCAGTTCATTGGGGGCGGCGACACGAGTCCAGGAAAGGGCCACGCTAGTCTCCTGAGGTGGTTGAAACAGGGCTCAGGAAGCGCTGGGCAAGTTTCGCTTCGAGACGAGCACGCCTAGGGTATTCGAGGTGGGGGCGGTGATGGGCGGATCGGTGGCGTTCGCGACGATGAGCGCCCCCACGGCGAGGGGCAACCTTTGACCGCCGCCACGTCGCGGTGCTCCGAGCGTGATGGCAAACGCGCCTTCGAATAGCCGTCCGAGTCAAAGCGGCCCGGCGCAGCACGCCTGCTGCTAGTGTAGTGATGGTTGCCGTCTCACTGGCCGTCGCGGCGTAGGCGGACACCTCAGTCATCGCTCCCCATACCCCCTTGTGGGTCACGTATTGTCAGTATTCCAGCGAGGACTAGCGGTTACAACTCCACACGATACTGGCCATTCGATGACGCCTGAAGCGTCCGTGGGGCTAATAGGTATGAGCGAATGTAGCTGCTAGGTGAGCGCAGGCGTTTACTCGGCTCCTGCGAACCAGGCGGCGGTCGTGGCATCAGCGGGGAAAAATAGCTCCACGGTGAGTTCTTCGAGCGATACCTGCTGGGAGCCCGCGAAGTGTGCGTGCATCGTGAGCAGTTCGAAACGACCGCCGTCGTGCTCGAGGCGCAGCGTAATCGCCGGTGCCGATTCCCCCTCCCAGTCGGGTGTGTGCCAGCGCTCGGGTGCGGCGGGATGATGGAGGATTTCCTCTACCAGTGCGCCCAGCGCCCGATCCCTAGGGTTGACGAGTAGGGCACGCCGCGCACGTTGCAAAAACGCGTGCACGACCTCCTCCCAGTTGCTCAACGCCGGCCGCAGGCCGTCATCGCGCAGGCACAAGTGCACGAGTTGGAATTCGCTGGCAGCTGGCACTTGGAGGCCGGACAGATCGACGAATTGGGCGAAGAACCGCTCGGCTCCCGCGTTCAGCTGAACCAGATTCCAGCGTCCATCGAGGACGATGGCGGGGTAGGGCTCCTGTTGACTTAAAAGAGCATCGATCGCCTGGCGAAACACGGCGAGCTGAGCGCCTTGCAGCGCTTGAGTTGCGTAGTTCGCCGAGAAGCCGGCGCTCAGGAGCAGCGCATTGCGCTCGCGCAGGGGCACGTCGAGCGCATCGGCTAGGGCCACCACCATGCCCTGACTCGGTCGCGCTCGGCCGTTCTCCAGGAAGCTGATATGCCGTTGGGAGATGCCCGAAGCGCTCGACAGGCCCAGTTGGCTTAGCTGTCGGTGTCGACGCCAGTCGCGCAGGAGGGCGCCGAAGTCGATGGTGGGTTCTGGGCGTGCGCGGGGGGCTGCCATCAGCGTCTCCTAGTGCTGGCAGCGCTACGGGGCATTACCTGGGAGGTTATTGGCCTGGCCTCGCGCCCCCGGTAGCGTGTGCCATTTGCGCAACGCGTCAAGGAGAGCGCCATGAAACGAGTGTATCTGCTGCTTGCAGTGGTTGGGGCGATCGTACCCTACTTGGGGTTCATCGAGTTCATGAAGTCGGATGGGGTGGCATTGGGCGGTTTCGTCGCCGCATGGTTCGCAAACGGCGCGGTGAGCGGGCTCAGCGCAGATCTCATCCTGAGTTCGATCACTTTTTGGGCGTTCATGCTCTCGCGTCGCGAAGCTCACCCGGCGCCCTTCGTCGTGGTCAATCTGGCGATAGGCTTGTCCTGCGCGCTGCCTGCCTACCTCTATTCGTGCGCCGCTCGTGAGTCGAGTGCGGCGCTCGACAAGGCCGCACCAGCCGTGTGAGTCTGCCTGCTGGTCAGGTGGAGGAGAACGGCCCAGATGCCCCGAGGCGAGACGGCAGGAGAGGCACCTCGCGCACGTCAGCTACCAGTCTTGATCGCCGAAGTCGCGCTGATCGTGCTCGGCATCCTGCTGGGGCTATGGCTGGATGAGCGCCGCGAAGATCATGAGCTGGCGGAGTTTGTAGCGCGCAGTCAGCAAGTGATGCGAGCCGAGCTCAGGGAGAATTTCTCGCGCATCGAGCAGAGTCGTGCGTACCACATCGAGTTGCTCCCCACGATCGTGGCGGCGCGTGATGCGGCGCGTGATGCGGCGGCGCAAGATGGGCCGAGTGATGTGCCCAGTTCGTTGCCGAAGTATCGCGGCTTCGGCACTCCGCCGGTGACTCGCGCAGCCTACGAGACGGCTCTGAGCGCGGCACTGTTCGCGCGCGTCGACCCCGAGGAGTCTGCGGCCATCGCCTACGCGTACGAGCAAGTGGCGGCCGTCCTGTCGACTATCGATCGCTACAAGGTGGGGTTGGCGGTGGGCGGGCGTGACTTTTACGGACTGACAAGCGCTGCCTTCGCCGACACCCTCTACGCCGAAGATGCTGCGCTCGCAGCGATCGCACCTCTGATCGACGCGTCCGCCCCGCCGTCCTGGTACACGCTTATCGACGTGCAACCGTACTGACACTCCCGCGGTGCGTTGCACTAGCAACTGACGCGCGGCCCTCCCGCCTTTCAATCATTCGTTATAGGCTAGCAATCGCTGTATCGTTGCCGATGCGACGGGGCGATTTCTGTCGCTGCGCGCACGTCGGCCTGTCCTTGGGGAAGGATCATCCATGCTGCACCTGCGCCATACACCCTCGCTCATCGCCCTAAGTCTCCTGCTCAGCGTGGTCCAAACGGCCTTCGCCACTGATCCCGTCGTCTGCATCGATGAGGACGACTTCGTTCCGCCGCCGGTCGCGCCGGCGCCGCAGGTGCTAGCTACCGGATTGCCGCGGGCGATCTACGAGGGCGCCACTCCGGCGGGTTTGGATGCCGATCGTCCGGTGCTCGTGTTCGTGCACGGTCTGAACGGCACGGGTGAGGGTTGGTTCGGTGAGACCCTGTACTACGGTCGCAACGACATGTACGACACCGCATACGCGGCAGGGTACAAGACATTCTTCGTCGATCTCTACGACGTGGGTGCGGAGGCGGAGACCTCGATCACTAACGGCGTTCTGCTACGCCAGCAGATCAGCGAAATTATTGGCTACTGGGGGGTGGATGTGGTCAACATCATCGCCCACAGCAAGGGTGGCCCGGACGCCAACTTCGCCGCGCTCTTTGGCGCTCCTATCGACAGCGTGGTTACCCTGGGCGGTGCCCACTACGGATCCCCTCTAGCCGACCTGGCGCAGACCGATTGGCTCGAGTGGCTATCGGAATTGATCGGCTTCAATGATGCGGGTACGAAGTTCATGCAGACCGCGTGCATGGGGCTCGTGCGCGGCTTCCTCGACGCGAATCCCGTCAACAATAGGATGCACTACTACACGGCGGGCGGAACCGGTTGGGGGCCCTTCTTGAGCGCTCTGGAGTTCGGTGGCCTGTACCTGTTCACCCAGTGTCCTGGGGGTGAGAACGACGGCGTGGTGTGCCTGGAGCACGCGCGCCACCCCTTGTCGCGCGACGCGTCGGGTAGTGTCTCGGGCAGCCACCGGCTGGTGTGGGATGTGAGCAGTCCGGACTTCGAGGTGGATCATGACAAGATCAAACGGGGCAACGGGTTCTTCGATTTCTTCTGGTTTTGGGAACCGGATGACTGCTACGTACCCGTGTTTGACTCCATCGAGCCTTACGCGGGACAGTTCAACGCGAATCGGCTGCAGGCACCGCTAGCGTCGACACCGGCGGCGGTAGCGCAAGGCCAGCGCTCGGTAGCGGCGGGCAACATCCTGCGTGGCGGTGCGCTCGGGGCGGGTATGACTACCGTAAACTTTCCCTTAGAAGCGGGGGTAACTGGTTTGGATGTGCGCGTACTTACGGCGCGTGCCGATACGCGCGTAGAGCTAGTGGCCCCAAGTGGCCGCGTGCATACTCTGAGCGCCCCTGCGCCGTCGCAGAGCGAGCTCTTCGCGGGTAGCTACGTTAGCGGGGCTCGGGCGGAGCGCCGCGACTTGCGCCGCAGTGCTGGGGATTGGCTGCTGCGCTTCACAGCCACAGCTGAGGATGCCTACGCAGTATTGATCAACGTCGCCAGTCCGCTCTCGGTGGCGGTCGTCTCGCCCGCCGCGAGTACGCTGGCCGTGCCAGGCGACCTGAAGGTGGCCGTGGCTAGCGACGGGCACGCGCTGCGCACGCAAGCCCGCGTCAAGCGCATTTCGACTGCAGGTCCGGCCGTAGCCGTCGGCACCTTTTCGGCGCAGGGCGTATCGCACCTGAGCTTGCCGCTGGCCGAACCTGGCATCTACAACGTGGCGCTGACGATTAGCGGGGTGACCGATGGCGGCGATCACTTTGAGCGTTCGCAAGTGCTGAGCTACGCCGTGGGAGAGCCGCTGCGCGCGGTGCCAGAGGCCTGCCGATAGCCGGAGGACAGCAGGTGTCAGGACGGTCTGGCGAGTGGCGATGACGTGAGCTACGCGCGGGCACGCGCCTCCTGGGCGCAAGACGAGCAGGGGTTCTGGGCCGAGGCCGCTGCCGGCCTTGTCTGGGATCGTCCCTGGGATCAGGTGCTCGATGCGGCTGCGGGCGCAGGTCGCTGGTTCCCGGGCGCTCGTCTCAATACCTGTTACAACGCAGTCGACCGCCACGCCGACGGTGCGCGCGGCGATAGACCTGCGCTGATCTTCGAGTCGGCCATGACAGGTCGTCAGGAAACCCTCAGTTACCACGACCTGAAGCGAAAGGTCGCCCACCTTGCCGGCGCGCTTCGCCGTGCAGGGGTCAGCATCGGCGATCGGGTCCTCATCTACATGCCGATGATCCCCGAGGCGGTGCTGGCGATGCTCGCTTGCGCGCGCCTCGGCGCGGTGCACTCGGTGGTGTTCGGCGGCTTTGCGGCACGCGAGGTCGCGACCCGCATCGACCATGCGCGACCAAAGCTCATCCTGAGCGCGAGCTGCGCTCTGGAGCCTAGCCGCGTGGTGGCCTACAAGCCTTTGCTCGATGAAGCCCTTCGCCTGTGTGAGCACGCGCCGCGTCAGCACGTGGTGCTGCAGCGAGACGCCTACGCGGCCGACCTCAACGCAGCTATCGATAGCGATTGGCAGGATTTCTTGGATGGCGCCGAGCCCGCGCACTGCGTGCCGCTAGACGCACAGGCGCCTCTGTACCTGCTCTACACCTCTGGCACCACAGGACAACCCAAGGGCATCGTGCGCGACAACGGTGGTCATGCGGTGGCCCTGCACTGGTCGATGAAGGCGATCTACGACATCGACGTAGGCGAGGTGTTCTGGGCTGCCTCCGACATCGGTTGGGTGGTGGGCCATTCTTACATCGTCTACGGGCCGCTCCTGCGTGGCGCGACTACCCTCATGTTCGAGGGTAAGCCCGTGGGTACGCCGGATGCTGGGGTCTTCTGGCGCCTGCTCGCAAAGCACCGCGTCAAGGCCCTCTTCACGGCGCCGACGGCGATTCGGGCGATCCGTCGCGAGGATCCGCATGCCGAGCATGTGCGAGCCAGCGACCTGTCGGCGCTCCGGGCCTTGTTTTTGGCCGGTGAGCGCTGTGATCCGCCCACCCAGCGGTGGGCGGGAGAGCACCTCGGGGTGCCGGTGATCGATCACTGGTGGCAAACGGAGACCGGCTGGTCCGTGGCCGGAAACACCTTGGGGCTTGGCTTAGAGGCCGTGCCTGCCGGTTCCGCGGGCAAACCGATGCCGGGATGGGACGTCACCGTGATGGACGAGGCGGGCACCCCGGTGCCGCCCGGGACGATCGGCGCTATCGTCTGTCGCTTGCCATTGGGCCCAGGCGCCCTGGCCGGCCTGTGGCAAGCCGAGGATCGCTTTCACCAGGCCTACCTGAGCACCTTCCCGGGGTACTACGAGACCGGCGATGCGGGCTACCTCGACGCGGACGGTTGCGTGTTTGTCATGACCCGCACCGACGACATTATCAACGTCGCCGGTCATCGCTTGTCCACGGGTGCCTTGGAGGAGGCGATCGCCCTTCATGAGGATGTCGTGGAGTGCGCCGTGACGGGTGTTCGCGATGACCTGAAGGGCCAGTTGCCGTTCGGTTTCATCTGTGTGCGTGCTGGCTGCACGCGCTCGGAGCTGGAGATAGTCGAACAGTGCATCGCCCTGGTGCGGGCGCAGGTTGGGGCCCTAGCGGCCTTCAAGCGCGCGGTGGTGGTGGCTCGCCTGCCCAAGACGCGATCGGGGAAGATCCTGCGCCGCACGCTGGCGTGCATTGTCGACGGCGAGCCCTATGACATTCCCGCCACGATCGACGATCCGCAGATACTCGAGGATATCGCTGAGCGCTTGGCGTAGCTGGTCATCGGTCGAGGAGGGCCCGTATAGCGGCTAGGGCGTCCTCGCCGCGCTGCTGGCGCACCTCCTCCGGGGGCTTCTCCGAGCGCCCTTCCCAATCGAGCTCATCGATCGGCAGTTCCTCCAAAAAACGGCTTGGTTCGGTAAGGACCGTCTCACCGAAGCGCCGTCGCGCTCGCGTGTAGCTGATCATCAGTTCGCGTTGGGCGCGAGTGAGACCGACATACGCGAGGCGGCGCTCCTCCTCGATCGTGCCTGCGTCGATGGAGTTCTGGTGAGGCAGAATGCCTTCTTCCATGCCGACCAAAAACACGAAGGGGAACTCGAGGCCCTTGGCCGCGTGCAGAGTGGTCAGTGTGACTTGGTTGCCGTCGTCCTCGTCGCGGTTGTCGAGCATATCGAGGAGGCTCATGTGGGCCAAGATCTCGGCGAGGCTCCAGCCCTCGCCGTCCTCGCCCGCGTGCTTGTTGGCGATACGTTCTATCGAGCCGACCAGCTCGGCCACGTTCTCCAGACGGCGGTTCGCACGCACCGGATCATCCGTGGTCTCGCGCAGCCAGTGTTCGTAGCGCACCTCGTCCACCAGTTCACGTGCCGCGAGCACGGGATCGGCATCGGCCACGCGCGCCTTCTCACGCAGGAGCTTCACGAACTCGCCCACGGAGGCGGCTTGGCGCGGGCGCAGGCTTTGATCTAGGCCGGGCAGCTCCGCGCCGCTGAAAAGAGAGACGCGCTCCTGCGTAGCCAGCGCCGTAAGCTGCTCGATCGTGGTCGCGCCGATCTCGCGACGGGGAACATTAACCACGCGCAGGAAGGCGGCATCATCGTCGGGGTTGACCAGCAGCTTGAGGTACGCCACCACATCGCGTACCTCGGAGCGTTCGAAGAAGGAGGTGCCCCCGGAGACCTTGTAGGGCACCTGATGATGGCGTAAGCCTTTCTCGAAGGCGCGAGCCTGATGGTTGGAACGGTAGAGTATGGCGTAGTCGCTGTAGCGCGAGCGCATCTTGACCTGATGGGTCACCAGCTCGGCAACCACGCGCAGGGCTTCGTCGTCGCCGTCGTTGGTAGCCAAAATGCGTATCCGCTCGCCCAGGCCGTGGTCACTCCAGAGTCGCTTCTCGAACAGGTGCGGGTTGTTAGCGATTAGTTGGTTGGCCGCCCCGAGAATGCGCCGAGATGAGCGGTAGTTCTGCTCGAGCTTGACAACTTCTAGAGCAGGAAAGTCCTCAGCGAGTTGCTGCAGGTTCTCGGGACGCGCACCGCGCCAGGCGTAGATCGACTGATCGTCATCGCCGACCACCGTGAAGCGCGCCGCCTCGCCGACCAGCTGTTGCATCATCCGGTACTGGGCGAGGTTGGTGTCCTGGTACTCGTCCACCAGGAGGTATCGGATGCGTTCGCGCCAGGCGGCGAGAGCGCCGGCGTCTTCGCTGAACAGTCGTACGGGCAGGCCGATCAGGTCGTCGAAATCGAAGGCGTTGTAAGCCTTGAGGCTGCGCTCGTAGTCGGCGAAGAGCTTGGCGGCAGCAGTGTCGAGACCCTCCTCGGCACTCGCCACGGCCTGCTCTGGGCGGACCAGGTCGTTCTTCCAGGCAGAGATGCGCCACTGCATTGGGGCGGCGTTTTTCTTCGGATCTCCGCCGGCCCGCCGAACCAGTTCGCGCACCACGGTGGCCGAGTCTTCCGCGTCGAAGATGCTGAAACCTGGGCGGTAGCCCAGGCGGGAGCACTCTCGGCGCAGGATGTTGAGACCTAGCTTGTGGAAGGTGCTGATGCGCACGGCGCCGGCCACCCGGGGGCCGAGGAGGGCACCAGCCCGCTCCTGCATCTCCCGCGCGGCCTTGTTGGTGAAGGTCACCGCGGTGACCTGCTCAGGGGCCAGGCCGTCATTCAGAATCAGCCAGGCGATCTTGCGTGTAATGACACGGGTCTTGCCCGATCCAGCGCCGGCCAGTACTAGCAAGGGCCCCCGCGTGTGGCGCGCGGCACGCTGTTGGATGGGGTTGAGATCAGAGAGGGGGGAGGCCATAGGGGCCGAGATTGTACAGCAGCCGAATCGGATTTCACTGCGCCGACGACGCCTTGCGTCCGATCCAACGATGCAGTAAAGAACCACCCATGAAGCGAGGGAAGTCCGTGCCACCAAGTACGCTCGGGATGACCCCATCGGGGCTGGAGTACTTGCGCCTACAGGGGGCGGCAGCGCCGACCCTGGTCTATTTTCCCGGGCTGATCGACGCCACCTTCTCACCCAAGGAATTGATCAAGCGCCGACAGAGGTTGTTCGGTCCGTGGGCCGCGTCGCGCACGGTCTACCTGCTCAGCAGGCGACGACCCATCCCCGAGGGTTGGGCCATGGAGCAGATGGCGGCGGACTACGCGCAGGCAGTGGGCTGGATAATCGAGCAAGAAGGGGTGGTTGAGGGGCGCATCGATATCGCTGGCGCCTCCTTCGGCGGGTGTGTCGCAATGCAGTTCGCTCTCGATCATCCGCACCTGGTGCGCCGCTTGGTGCTTCAGCAGTGCGCGGCTCGCGGCGATCCGGCCAAGCAGGAGGAGGCTCGACGGTGGATGGCGCAACTCGATCGAGGTGAGTACTTGGCCTTTGCTCGCGCCGTCGTTCACCAGAGCTATCCGCAGCGCCCTCGCTGGTTCAACGATGTTCTCGCGTGCACTACCTGGCCGGCTGTGCGCGTGCATCTTCGGCGCCGCTGCACAGACCTGGCGCGCTCCCTGCGCGCCATCGACGGCTACGATGTGATGGAGCGCTTGCGCACCGTTCGCACGCCCACGCTCGTGATGGCCGGCGCCCTGGATGAGCTGGTGCCACTGACGCTGGCGCGCGAGACGGCGCGGCAGCTCTCGCACGCACAGCTGCACGTGTTCGAGCGCGGCAGCCATAGCGTACAGGTGGAGCACACGCAGAACTACGCTCGCGTACTGGCCGATTTTTTGGACAGTGCGGCACCGCTCTGCGCCGCTGCGACCGGTACGCGGGTTGCGTGAGTCGCGAAGCGAGACAACCGGTGCTCGACACCGGGCGCAGGGCGCGTACCATGCCGCGTCATGAGCGCCGCCCACCCGCCAACGTCCTCCCCAGCGCGCCCTGACGCCGCTGCCTCGGGGGACCGCGGGCGCGAGGGGCTTGCCGCCGCCCTCTGCGCGTACCTCATGTGGGGTATCTTGCCGGTTTACTTCAAGCTCGTAGCCAAGGTCGACGCGCTCGAGATCCTCGCCCATCGCATTGTTTGGGCAGTCCCCTTCGGTGTGTTGATCATTAGCCTCCGAGGCCAACGCCAGGCCGTCTGGGACGCCCTACGCCACCCACGAACGCTAGCGCTACTGGCCACCTCCGCTGCCTTCATCGCGATCAACTGGCTCGTCTACATTCGCGCGGTGCTGAGCGGCAATATCTTCCAGGCCAGCCTTGGCTACTACATCAATCCACTCGTGTCGGTGCTGGCTGGGGTTCTGTTCTTCGGGGAGCGGTTGAATCGCACACAGGTGATCTCCGTGGGACTGGCGACCGTGGGGGTGCTGGTGCTTGCTACCGTAGGCCGTGGCTTCCCTCTGATCTCCATCACCCTAGCGCTGACCTTCACGGTCTACGGCGTGATTAGAAAAGCCATCCCGGTGGGCGCCATGCCGGGGCTCTTCGTAGAGACGCTTGTGCTGTTGCCGGTGGCGGGCATCTATTTGGCGAGTCTGGTGGCTGCCGGTACCGCCTCCTTGACCCCCGAGGCACCGGGAATGGTCCTATTGCTGCTGCTGGCAGGTCCTATCACGGTATTGCCGCTGCTGCTCTTCGCCCTGGCGGCGCGCCGCCTGCCCCTGGCCACCCTTGGCTTTGTGCAGTTCCTGGCGCCCACCCTTCAGTTTCTGATGGGCTTGCTCTACGGCGAGTCGCTTACGTTGCCGTTCACGATCTGCTTCGCGTGCATTTGGTCCGCCGTCTGCCTGTTTGCCTTTGACGCCTGGCAACGCCGTCCGCAGGCGGCGCTCTCTTCGCGATAATGATCCAGGAAATGGAATTGAGAGGAATTGCCATGGGTCGCTTACCGCAGCTGATCTTGCTGCCAATGCTCTTGCTCGCGGGCGGCCTGGCCGTCGCCACGGACGCCTCTCAGGGCCGCGTCGTAGACGGGCCGCGAGCCGTCCTCGATTTCCGTGCGCGGCCGGAGATCGAGAACCGCCACCTGGCCGAGCGCCTGACCGCGCTGCTGCCGCAGCTCATGGCGCAAACCAACCTCGATATGTGGTTGGTGCTCTCGCGGGAGTATGCGGAGGATCCGATCTACTTCTCCTTGGTGCCGCAGCCGACCTTCGCCGCCCGGCGTACCACGATGATCATCTTCCACCGGACGGAGGACGGTGTCGATCGCCTCACGGTGAATCGCTACCCCCTGGGCGAGCCTTACGAGTCAGCTTGGGAAGGCGGGGATCTGGATGCCCAGTGGCAAGCACTAGGGGAGCTGATCGCCGAGCGCGATCCTGCGCGTATCGGTATCGACATGTCGCGCGACTGGCCCGTGGCCGACGGCCTTTCCCACGCCTTGTACGAGCGTTTGGTGGCCGTGCTGCCGCCCGAGTACGTTGCGCGGCTGACCTCGGCCGAGGATCTGGTGGTGCGCTGGGCAGAGACCCGAACGCAATCGGAATTGGAGACCTACGCGCACACCGTGAGCCTTGCGCGCATGGTGATCGCGGAGGCCTTCTCGACCGAAGTCATTACTCCCGGGGCCACCACAACGGCCGATGTTGCGTGGTACATCCGCCAGCGCTTCGAAGACCTCAACCTCGCGCCTTGGTTTATGCCCTACGTCAACATCCAGCGGCCCGGTCAGACGTGCGAGGCAGAGTCGCCCTTTTGTGGTAGCGGCGGTGTGATCGAGGCCGGCGACGTGCTCCATACCGACGTCGGCGTGTGCTACCTCAAGCTGTGCACGGACACGCAGGAGATGGCCTACGTGCCTCGCTTAGGCGAGGAGGGCGTACCGTCAGCACTGGTGAATGCTCTGGCGACGGGAAATCGCTGGCAGGACATGCTAACGGATGCCTTCGTCAGCGGAAGAACGGGGAACGAGATCCTGGCGCAGACGCGCGTCGCCTGCGATCGCGGGGGCATTATCTGCAGCGTGTATACCCACCCGATCGGTTTCTTCGGCCACGCGCCGGGACCGACGATCGGCATGTGGGACGATCAGGACGGCACGCCGATCCGCGGGGATTGGCCCCTGCATGAGAACACCTGCTACGCAATCGAAGGCAACATCAAGAGTCCAATCGGGGCTTGGGGAGAGCAGTTCGTGCAGATCAAGTTGGAGCAGGACGCCTGTTTCGACGGCGAGCGGGTGATCTACCTAGCCGGTCGGCAGACCGAATGGCACGTGGTGCGCTAGGGCGCACGGATCGGTGCGGCCCTCCGCGACCGCACCATCCGCTGGCGTCGAGGAGTCTCAGCCCTTCAAGTTACGGTAAGCAAACAGTAGTAACATCGCCCCGCCGGTGGCGATGGCGATGCTCATGAGGTCGAAGCCGCCGACGCCACCGACGCCGAGCAAGGTGCCGAGGTAGCCGCCCACGAAGGCGCCGGCGACGCCGATGCCGATGGTCACCAAGATGCCGCCGGGATCCTTCCCAGGCATCAAGAACTTGGCCAATGCGCCGACGATCAGCCCGAGCAGGGCCCAGGAAAGCATACCCATGGTGTTCCTCCTTGATTAACGCATGCCGCCAGCGTGAGCGACAGTCCCAGATGATCATGCTAGCTCGCTTAGGCGGGGCCATTGTCGCTTTGTCACTGTTGTTGATGGTTGGGCCATTGGCTCGCGCGGGCGCCCTCACCTGTCGCACGCCCATGGGGCCCTTCGCGAGCTTAGTCGCCGTAGCGGGTCCTAATACGCTCGATCCGAGTGATCCGGGTATCAGTACCTGCCTCGCCATCGCCAGCCATGCATCCACCCAGTCGAGTGAGGTGGATTCCTACCTGTTCGACGGCGAGAGCACGCAGCTGCAGCTGGTCGGCCTATGGGCCCTGAACGAGGACTGGCGCGTGGGTGCGCAGGTGCCGTGGATCAGCTGGGGAGGCGGCGTGCTCGATGCTGTCATCGACACCTGGCACAGCGCCTTCGGCCTGCCCGATGGTATACGCGACGACGTGCCGCGCGGTCAGCTCAGCGTGGAGTATGCACGCCAGGGCATCGCCGTCGGCCGCCTCGACGAGGACGCGTCGGGGATCGGTGATATCGGCCTCATGCTGGCGCGCCGACTGGGCGCGCGCGAGGACGGTCGAGGGGAGACCTGGCTGAGCCTACGCGGCGAGCTGCCCACGGGAGATCCCGAACGCCTCACCGGCAGCGATAGCGTGGATGTCTCGCTCACCGCCCACTGGCATCGCCAGGCGCCCTTCGCCGTTGACCGCCTGCGTCTGCAAGCGCACACCGGGATCGCCCGCCTAAGCGATGGCCAGGTGCTCGGCGCCGAGCTCGAGTCGTGGGTCGGCTTCGGCGGCGGCGCAGTAGACTTCCGCGTCGGCCCGCGGGTGAGCGTCGGCGCCGGCTTGGACCTGCGCAGCGCAGTGGTGGAGGCGACCGTGCCAGACCTCGAGGGGCTGGCGGGCGTCCTGCACGTGGGTGTTGCGCTGACCCTTACACCCCGTCATACCGTACGCTTCGGCTTCAGCGAGGATGTGCTGGTGTCCAGTCACCCGGACGTCATTTTCCGCCTGCAGTGGAGCCGTGCGGGCGCCACCGCGCGCTAGGGCGGCAGGTCGATCAACTTTACGAGGACAGGATAGAGAATGGCAGAGCGCGCTTACGTGCTTGGTTCGGGGATCGACCGACTGACACTGCAGCAAACGGTCGATGAGATGGAGCGTTGGATCACCGAGCGCGAGTGCCATGAGGGCGCGCGGTACGTGGTCGCCACGGGCTTCCATGGGATTTGGGAGGGGCATCGCGATGCGGGCTTCCGCCGGGTCATAAACGGCGCCGACATCTCCTGCGCCGATGGCATTGCTCCAGTAGTCGTCTCTCGCCTGCGCGGCGAACCTATCCCCGAGCGCGTGCCAGGGCCGGATGTGCTGCGCGCCTTCCTCGCCACTGCGGATAAGCGCGGCTACCGAAGCTACTTCTTCGGTGATACGCAGGAGACCCTCGACGCGCTCGAGGACAACCTGAAGCACCAGTACCCAGGGCACGTGGTCGCCGGCACCTGCTCCCCACCGTTTCGCCCCCTGGCCGCTGAGGAGACCCAAGCCATGATCGAAGCGATCAACGCCAGCGGGGCAGACGTGCTGTGGGTGGGGTTGGGCTGCCCAAAGCAGGAGCGATGGATCGCCGAACACCGTGAGCGCTTGCGGGTGCCGGTGGCGATGGGCGTGGGGGCGGCCTTCGGTTTTGCCAGCGGTCGCGTGTCCCGGGCACCTGCCTGGGTGAGACGCTTGGGGCTGGAGTGGGTTTGGCGTTTGGCCGTGGAGCCTCGCAAGCTCTGGCGGCGCACGCTGATCCAAGGACCACAGTTTCTCTTTCATCTCGCCTTGGAGTTGACCGGGCTGCGTCGCTACCCGCGGGAAGGAGGCGCTGAGGGCAAAGGAGCGCGGAGGTGAGCGTTGCGCCGGGTCCGCGGGACTCGCCCACAAGCTGCGTGGCCATCCCGCGTCGGACGGCGCTGGGGTGCGGATGATGCGGGTGTTCGGCGCCCCTGAGCTCGATCATGTGGATCCGCTCCTGTTCCTGCGCAGCACACGGTCTATCCCTTAGAGGGTCACCTCGAGTGACACGGCGGCGGTGCCTGCGCCTCGCTCGCGCGGGGCGAAATTGGGCTGCTGAGCCTCGGCGAGACTCTCCGATTGAGTGCACGAGCGGACGCGAGGTGTCTTGTCGAGGGCGGCCAAGCCTTGAATGAGCCCGTGGCGCGCTCCGGGCCCTTCGTCATGAACTCGCGGGAGGGGCTGATGGAGGTCGTCGAGGACTTCAGCAACGGCAGGTTCATCGCCTAAGCTCACGCTAACTCATTGTTTTAAAATCCTAGATCCGGCGGTCAGGAAACCGTCAGGGGATGATCATGCCGTGGTCAAGTGTGCCCAGCGGCTGGCGTGGAGACTGGCCTCACGAAGCGACGAGCTTCGCTGAATCAACCGTCAACACGCTAGTCGATAGGAGTACATCATGCGTGCCAACAAGCTCATCTCTCTCACTGCCGCCGCCTTCGCCTCGTCCGTGGCTCTGTTCGTGCCCTTCATGGCCGACGCCGCCGTGCCCGTGCCGACGCAGACGCCCCAGGCCCTCACCATGTGGTGGGTGATCTTCAACAACCCCGACGCGTGCACCTTCAACGCCGGCGGCCTCGAGCAGTGCGGCAGCGTGGATGTGTTCGGTCAGGCGTACCTGGACTCGCTGGCCAACGGCAGTCCCGATCCGGCCCTGATCAGCCCCAACCTGGAGGCAGGCCTGGCCGTCGTTCACGGCACGGGTGCGGTGACCAGCCCGCGCGGCAACGTGCGCTTGGTGGCTACCCTGTACAAGAGTGAAGCCGGTGTCGCCCTCAACTTGGCGGGCCCGAGCCTGATCGATCCGATGGGCCTCAGCCGCGCCCTGGACAACCCCGATGCGGAGGTGCACCTGATCGTGCGTACCCACGGTGATGTTGAGCGCGGTGACGCCTACGCGCAGGTGGCGAACTTCCTCGATCCGTATTGCTCCGATCCCAACCTCGGCTACTTCGCCGGCGACAACCTGTGTGCCGACGTTCAGTTTGCCGTATTCGGGGCGGGGGAGTCCGGTGCAGACAGCGTTTACAGCTTCGCTGATCCGGCGAGTCCTCTGGTGGGCGCCCGCGCAGTGCTGACCCGCAATGGTGACGCGGTGCAGGCGGTGATCGAGACCCGCGTCGGCGAGTGATCATCGGCTGCGAGTGATACCCCCATCATGTGGGTGAGAGCCCGCTCGGGGCGGGCGCGTCGGAGAGACGCGCCCGCCTTCTTTCGCCAGGGGGGACAGGGGATACTTGAGGGGCGCTCAGCGGCTCGACACGAGCTCCTGGAATTCGCCCAGGCCGCAGGAGCCGCGGACGATACCTAGCTGATCTGTGACGGTGATCACCTGGCCTTTGCACAGGCGACCGACGTTGGCGCCGTTGGCGTCAAAACGCCGCTCCTTTTGCAGACCGTTGCACACACCGCTAAGTTCATTTAGGTAGCGTGCTCCACCGCGCATCTCGAACACGAGCTTGTCGTCGCCCGGATACTGGATATCACGGATCGTGCGCAGGGTGAGACACTGCAGCTCATCGCCTGTGGTGTCGAAGGTAGCGCTTGAGACGACCTCTTCGGTCGCCGTGTCGACGGCGCTTGCCGTGATCGAGACGCCGAGCGCCGTCGCCAGGGTAATGGCGGTTGCGAAACTAGTTGATATCCGCATCGTTTTGTTCCTTTCGTTTCGGAGCGAACAGCCGTTCGCCCAACCGACCTGCCCGACGCTGCAGGCTCCTTAGGTAGACCATCGCGACGGCAAAAAGCTCCGTCCGGCGTGGCAATCGCTTTCGCCTCAGGCGCGATGCGGCGCCAGCTCGACGTGCCCGCAGGCCAATCGCTACTGTCTGTAGGTAGCGCGGAGGGGGCACAATGGTTCAATGGAATTGCTGAGTGACGGCCCACGTGAGGCTGAATGGACGGTGGTGCTGGCACACGGTGCGGGGGCACCCATGGATAGCCCATTCATGAATACCGTGGCGGTGTGCCTTGGTGAGCGGGACCATCGGTGCTTGCGCTTCGAGTTCCCGTACATGTCGGCTCGCCGAGAGGACGGCCGGCGCCGCCCCCCAAACCCGCAGGCCTGCCTCCTGGAGGCGTGGCGGGAGGCCGTCGCCGCCGCCGCGGGACGTGCATCGAGGCTGATCATCGGAGGCAAGTCCATGGGCGGGCGGATGGCGAGCTTGTTGGCGGATGAGCTCGGCGTAGCCGGTCTCATCTGCCTTGGCTACCCCTTTCACCCCGCGGGCAAGCCGGAGCGCCTGCGCACCGAACACCTCGAGGCCTTGTGCACGCCCACGCTAATCGTCCAGGGCGAGCGCGATCCCCTGGGCAAGCGAGCGGAGGTAGAGGGCTATGCCCTGTCGTCGGCCATCCGCCTGCACTGGTGCTGCGATGGCGATCACGACCTCAAGCCGCGCAAAGCCAGCGGTACAACCCAGCAGGCCAACCTAGCCTCGGCGCTCGACGCCGTGGAGGCATTCATCGACCAACTCCGCTGAGGCCGCCGTCGCATCGCCAGGGCTCGGCATCGGTGCAGCGCCTCATGCTGGCGGCGGCGCATCTCGCTATGATGCGGCCCCCGACGGCAGCTGCTGCCCAACGAATAATCTCGGAGAAGAACGCAGTGACTCGACTCATTCCCATCGCCGCCCTTATCGCTATCCTCGGCCTCGTCTCGCTCCCGCACGCCTATGCAGCGCGCCCCGTGCAGCCGCCCCTGACGGAATTCACCACCAACCCCTACAACCAGGTGATGGCTGGCCGGGTGGTAGAGAAGATCGCGCCGAACAAGGTGCGCCTGGAGCGCCAGGTGGCCTACGCAGGTGACGTCGCGGCGAGCGTGATCCTGCGCATAGAGGACGAGGAGACCTTCGCCGAGGTCCGCGAGGGGCAGTCCTACATAATCGCCTTCTCGTACTTCACTAGCGACCCTCAGTTCCGCGAATCGAAGTACGAGGACCCGGAGGGTCCAAGGATGATTCGCCTGCGGGGACTCGGCACGAGTGCCCTATTCGAGGACACGCCTGAGACGCGCTTTCTGTTCGAGTCCGCGAGTGGCGAGGCGCAGCCCGATCCTCGCGATGTGCTGGAAGCGCTGACCCGGCAGATGGTGCGTCCGGATCCACGCACCCAGTCGCTGGTGGTGGTGGAACTGCTGTTGCGACGGGATCTCCACGCGAGCGTGCTGCCACCACAGGCCGAGCGCGTCGCTGAGGTGGTGAGCAATCCGGAGGTGGTTCAAGAGCTGCGTGCGTTTCTGCTAGAGGCGGCCGTCGCCTTCCCCGATCGCTCCCAGCGCTGGCTGCGCGAAGCCTGCCGTCAGGTGATCGCCGCGCTAGAACCCGACTTTGCCCTGGAGACCCACGGCCCTCAGCTGGCCACGGCCGTGTTAGTGGCGATGGCCGACCACGGCGCCGCCGAGGATGTGCAAGCCATGGTCCCGTTTTTGGCTTCGAACGCGCCTAAGGTCGTGCGCGCAGCGATCGAGTCTATCGAGATCGTGTTACTGCGTGCCGGTCGTGCCTCACCTAGCCTATAGGTAGCTGATCACCGCGGCGGTGTCGGACGCGTCTCGTTCGGGCGCTCTCCCGATGACCTAGTGAGCCGCTTGGCAAAAAAGGTGCTACTCGCCCTTCGGGTCTGCCCAGGGGCAGCGTCCGCGGCGTTGCATCGCTTGCCAATGGCGATGCCATTGGCTGCGCGACGCGCCTTGCTGACGCTGCCCCTGCGCAGACTGAGCGTTACCTTATTTACCAAGCGGCCCACCAGTTGCGTACGCTCTTCGTCTTGTGTGTGCCGTAGTTGTCCAGGACAACGTGAACGTCAAGTTCCTCTGGAACGCTACTGTCGATGGTACGTAGGAACTTGATGGACTCCTGGCTGCGATGACGGCGATGTACTTCGCCAATCACTTTGCCCGTCGCGACGTCGAAAGCTGCGAACAATGAGGTCGTGCCATGACGCTTGTAGTCGTGGGTGCGCCGCGCTGGCCCACCAGGCGAGAGTGGCAATACAGGCTGGGTGCGATCCAACGCCTGAATCTGGCTTTTCTCATCGACACATAAGACTACCGCGCGATTCGGCGGATTCATGTAAAGGCCAACGATATCGCGCACGTTGTCCACGAACATCAGGTCCGTCGAAAGCTTGAAGGTCTCCTGTCGATGCGGCTGCAGTGCGAAGGCGCGTCAGATTCGAGCGACTGCCGTCTGCGACAAGCCCAGTTCCTTGGCCATCGACCGGGTGCTCCAATGCGTAGCGTCCTTCGGCTTGGTCTCGAGTGTGCGCGCGATGACTGTTTCAACGGTAGCGTCGTCGATCGAGCGAGGCGCGCCCGCGCGAGGCGCGTCGGTCAGTCCATCCAGCCCAAACCGAGCGAAGCGGCATCGCCACTTCGACACCGTTTGTTGAGTCACTTTGTGACTCGTCGCGACGGTCCCATTATCCAATCCCTTGGCACAATCCAGGATGTTCTTGGCGCGCAATGCAAGCGCCTGAGCGGTCTTCCGGCGACCAGTCCATGCTGTCAGCTTAGACCGCTCAGCACCACTGAGAATGACAGGCGCCGCTGGTCGGCCTTTTCCCATGCTGAGACCTACTTGGGGGCACGGCGTCACGCTAGGCAACAGAACCCACATAATGTGCGAACTTCTAACTCAGCACACTAGCGGGTCGGCAACAGAAAAGGGCCCCGGTGTTTCCACCGGGGCCCTCTTAGTACGTAAGACCCGAAGGCCTACGCGTTACTGGCCCTGCTCAAGGATGCTGGGCTTGCTGTTACGAGCACCGAACGGGCAGGTCTGGCCCGGGAACACGGTGTAGGGCGAGTTGTCCTGGAACTGGATGCCCTGGGTCAGGTTGAACAGGTTGAAGCCGCCGGTCAGTCCACCGCGGAAGACGAAGGACCAGTCCTCCGCCGCGCCGGGACCGAACGGGCAGCTCTCGCCCGTGCAGATGAACGCCTCGGCAGCCTGGGTCAGGGAGCGCTGCTCGCCTTCTGCCAGGGTCACACCGTCGCAGGTGTAGTCCCACTGACCAACGCCGTTGACCACGCTGATGGAGTCGCAGAAGTTGTCGAAGGTGATGCAGTACTGACGGTCGTCACCGCCGCCACCGCCCGTGCAGCTGTCGAAGGAGAACGAGCAGGCGCGCGTATCCCACTCGAAGCTGCCGGTCTGCACCACGTATTCCTGGAAGGTCCAGAAGGTGCAGCCATCGGCGGGGTCGATGGTGGTGCTGGAGTAGTCACCCCAACGGCCGCCACCGCCGGTCTGGGCGCCCGAACCGGGCTCACAAATCACTTCATCCTGCAGCTGACCCGGGGGATCGCCGACCTCGCGACCGGTGTAGGCCACGTCCGGCAGGGTGCCGCCGCCAGCCACGGTGTAGCCGAGGCCGAGGTTGCCGGCGTCATCGATGGTCACCGAGCCCATCCAGCGTTCGCGGCCATCATTCGGGGCGAAGGTGCCGGTCTCGCTGATGCTAATGGCATCGTAGTCGTTGATATCGAAGGTCGCCCAGCGGATACCCGCGCGGTCCGAGCCGACGTCCACCGAGTGGCCGAGGGCCATCGTGTGACCGCCCGCGTCGAGGTTGCGAGCGTTGGCAGAGAAGTAGGTGAAGAACGCCAGCGTGTCGACGTTATCACCGCCCGGCAGGGGCACGTCACCGAGGTTGTCATCGAACGGGTCGGTGGCGACTGACGGCAGCTCGCGGAACGAGCCGGAGTCGTTGGCGAAGTCGGCGCAGTACTCGTAGAAACGATAGCGCGTCGGCGCTTCGGCCACGGCGAACAGTGGGCAGGCACCGGCCGGTGCCGCGTCGTTGTCCATATGGCCAGGCATCAGGCCGTCGTAGGTCTGGAAGCCACCGGGCACGCGAGCGACGCGGAGGAAGCCAGCGCCCGGATCGCCAGCCAGCATGGCGTCACGATCGAACAGCACGGCGTCGATGCCGAGGGCGTTGAAGTTCGGCAGGCCGAACTGGCGACCCGTGTACGTGTAGGCGCTCTGAGAGCCATCCGCGGTACGCCAGATGCCAGACTTCGGATAGTCATTGAACTCGTTCGGCGAGACTTCGAACTCGTACCGAGTGTACGGGCCCAAGGGATCTTCGCCGTCGGAGATCGCGAAGCACTGAATGCCTTCGTTGGGTGAGAACTGGTTGAACACCCAGCGGCCGGCCTCTTCGTCGTACAGCACGACGGGGTCGCCGTTGTTGTTGAACTCACAGGGACCACCGAAGCCTGCCCAGAAGGTGTTGCCGGGCATGGCGGGACTGACGGGGTTACCCATCTTGTCGTAGGCCTGCCAAACGAGGTTGATGTACAGCACCACGTTTTCGAGGCCGGTGTCGCCGTTGGTGTCAGGCGGCTGAACGCGGAAGCCGAGCTGCTCCGAGTTGTCGTCGCTTGTTGGGCCGAGGAAGTCGACACCTGCGGTGGGTGATGAGAGGTCGTTAACGCCAGCGTCTACGAGCGGATCGCGCTCGAGATCGATGGGTGCACGACGTTCCAGACGATTGTTGAGACGGTTCGGGATCTCACTTGTGCCCCCTCGCCTGGCGTCTGCCGGAAGCAGGCGCATCAGCTCGGTGGCGGTCAGGTTGGTGTGGTCTGACTTATTGGCGGTTCCGTAAACGGCATCACCCGCTTGCGCGCCTGCCGAGAGCAGACCGATTGCGAGCGCACTGCCGATTGCATTGCGTAGTTTAATTGTCATTGAGAGTGTTCCCCTTCAGTCCCTGGGGGACGGAACATTGGTTGTTGGCATCTTCGCCCATGCCGATAGCACATCGGGCTCCGCCACTATACGCCTATGCGCACGTAGGGGACATATCGCTGAATGCTTGCGCGTTTCAGCTCACCCAGTAACGCTAGTGCAGCAATTGGGTAGCGCCACCAGGATGACTAACGGTCGGCATGGCCAGCACTTGGACAAGCGCTAGTCGAGGGCCAGCGGACGATGGTTTGCATCGCAGCGATAATGAAGATGGTAAACGCAGCAATCGTTGCCAGGCACCAAGTCGCTCGACACCGCAAAGGTGCATCTAGGGAGGAGGTACGGGTCGCGCGTGGGTGAGCAGATGAACGAAGTGGTGTGACCGGTGCGTAGGATCCGTGTCGGCGGCAGCCTTCCGATGGCGCGCACATCGTTGGTGCTCGTCTGTACGACGCAGCTCGCCGGGCGTGGCGAACGCTGTTGCCGGGGATCGTATCGCGGATCCGGAGCTCGGGGTGGCGACCCGCTTCTCGCGCACTGGACCGCTGGATAGCGCGCGGCTGCGCCGTGCGTTACCGCTAATCGTGCGCTGCGGTTTAGTCGGGGTGTAGTCGCGTGGTAGCGGCATTGGCCGGCGGCGCGCCAGGAGGTGCTGCCCGGTGCCAGCACGTGGTTCGAGCAGTGGACGCAGAGCGCCTACGGCAGTGTCGCGGGCGAGGAGGGCGGCAATCCTCGCGCCAGCCCCGAACCGTTCGAGTGGATGCCCTGCATCAGCGTCGGTGAGGACGGACGGGTGCAGGATATGCACACTCCTGGGCGATGCCGGGGCACCGATCCGGCCAGCGATCCGCCGTTGCTCTACGGCCTGCGCGCTGAGGTGAGCGTCGCCTTGCGCGGTCGCCGGCTCATCGGCAACAGCGCTGAGCTGCTGCCGCCACCCCTCAATCACCCCGTCGATGCGCGAGTGCATCGACCCCCCGCGCCGCAAGGTGTCGACGCAGCTTCATCAAGGTCAGGTGGCACGTCTGTGAGAGCCTGCAGGAGTGGGTGTGGCACAAGGAGATGGCGGTCGGAGCCTCGCCGCGAGAGGGCGTATCCGTGCTGATCCAAGGGATCAGATGCTCCTGTTTCGCCTCTTCGGCTACGGCTGTATCACGGCCGGGATCTGATCAGCTCGACCTCTCGCGCCACGGGCACGGGCGGTTCCCCGTGATGCGTGAGCAGCACCAAACGCTCCTGCGCCGAGTCGGTGAGATGGGTCGCCAGCCAGCGCACGGCGTCCCCGTCCAGATGGGCGAAGGTCTCGTCCAACAGCAGCACCGACGGATCACCGGCCAGGGCGCAGACCAGCTCGGCCTTGCGTCGCTGCCCGGCGCTGGCGTGCGCCAGGGGCAGGAGTGGTGGCAGGGCCAGGGCGTCGCAGTACTTGCCACCATCCCACGCGGGTGCACCGCGCAGAGAGCAGGTGAACTGCCATGCCTCGCTCACCGTCAGGAACGGGGGAAGCTCCGGTGCCGAGGGTGCTAGAGCGATGCGTTTCCGTGCAGGCGGTACGCGGTGTACGTTCTCGCCGTCGATGAGCACCTGACCGGAGGCAGGCAGGAGTTCCCCGCAGATCGCGCGCAGGGCGGTGGTCTTGCCGCTGCCGTTGGGGCCGACGAGGTGGATGATGCCGCGATCCGCCTCCAGGTCCAGCGGCCCCATCGTAAACGATCTGCCGAAACGAACCGTGAGCTGACGGACCTGGAGGCGTGGCGTGTTCATTGGGTCACCGCTCGCAGGCGGCCTTGTGCGCTGTGTTCGGCCACTCTGCGGAGTCCTCGCTGCGTGAGGTGCCAGAGGCCGAGCATCAGCACGGATGCTAGTGCGCCATAGGCGACCGGTGACAGCACGCACGCCACGATTGTGTGCACCAGCCAGAGCCACAGGCTCCACCCGTGCGCTGTCTCCGCGCGGGGAGTGGCATGAGTGAATAGAACGATTAGGACGAGGACTTGCGTCGCCGTGAATATCAACAAAACCGATAGCGAAGTGAATCCCAGGGTATGGCCCGCGAAGCTCAGCCCTGCACTGCTCGGGGCGCAGGCGATGATCCCGAGCGCGAATAGGCTGGCACCGCGTTGCGCCGCGCACAGGGGCCAGTGCCGGCGGTACAGCTCACCGCCGAGGTGCCTCTGCAGACTCACCAGCAGACTGTAGAGCGGTAGCAGGGCCAACATCTGCAGCACGCAAGCAGCGCGGAAGAGGGCGCGACCGGAAAGCCCGCCGTTGAGACGCAGCGCGACCAGGAACCCGCTCGCGAGTATCGTGAACAGGAGCAGTTGGCGTAGCGCCCCCGGGGCGCGGCGTACGAGACAGAGTAGGTCGCGTCGCAGAACCGTGCGCCACGGCGTGGCGTCACGCAGGTGGCGGTGATCTGGGTCCTTGGCGGCGCGCTCGCGGCCCCGCTGCGCTTGCAGGCCCTTGCAGGCGAGGGGCAGTAAGGCGGGTGAGGTGAGAGCGAGGGCGGTGTTCGCTGGCATCGACGTCAAGGTGCAGTAAGTGCTTACGGCGCTGAGCAGGAAGGCGAGCAAGCCGATGCCGGCCGAGTAGACACGCCACGCCGACCCGCTGACCATCATCGCGGCGCACGCGCACAACAAGGCGAGCAGTGACGGCATCGTGGTGAGCGGCATCAGCCACCAGAGAGCGCCGATTGGGAACAATGCCAGGGCCAGTGACGGCAGCAGGTAGCGCACCCAGCGCACGCTGCTGATCGGTTGGCGCATGAGGTACGGAGCGCTCGCTCCGCTCCAGGCCGGAGCGAGTGCCGCCGCGACGGTAACGGACCAGAGCGCGCTGAGCACGCCAATCTGCACCGTGGACGCCAGGGCCGACTGTGCGCGCAGTTGGGCGCGCAGCAGTGACCAGTCGATCATCGGGTCGGCCAGACCCACGCTCAACAGCAGGGCGGCAAGGGCTGGCAGCAAGCGGCGCTGCAGCGGCACGCCAAGCAGGCGCAGGAACACTCGATCGACCTGAAGCATCGTCCCCACCATACCCTCTGCGAGTGCGCCGGCGGGGGCGGCGCGTCCAATCCGGCCAGCGCGGCATCATGGAAGAGCGAGTCATCGGGGCGAGAGGTCGGGAAGCCTGTCGCACCCACTGCGCCAGCACTGGCAAGCGCGGGCAAGATCAGCAACAGTGCTCGCAGCTTACGCGGATCGTCGCCGCGCCGGGTCTGCGGGGCGGCGGTGGCGCGAGCGCTATTCACGAACGGCGCCGCATGAGACGGACGTCATCGAACCGGGAGGAGATATGGAGAGGCGGGACTTCTTGAAGGTGTCCGGCGCGGGCGTGGCGACGATGATGTTGCCGGTGCGCGGTCGGGCCGTCGAGGCGGAGGAGTTGACCTCGAACAACGAGATCGTCAGCGCCGCTGCGCTCGCCGAAGCTGCCCTCACGGCCGCGAGAAAGGGCGGCGCCACGTACGCCGACGCTCGCATCGGTCGCTACCGACAGCAGTTCGTCGTCACGCGCGAGCGTCAGGTCGACAACATCGTGAACACGGAATCCGTCGGCGTGGGCGTTCGTGTTATCGCCAACGGCACCTGGGGCTTCGCAGCCACCAACCAGCTCAGTCCCGGCGCCGTCGCCGAAGCGGCTACGCGCGCGGTGGCGATCGCGAAGGCTAACGCCAAGTACCAGACCGAGCCTGTGCAGCTAGCACCGGTCAAGGGTGCCGGTGAGGTCAAGTGGCGCACGCCGATTGTGAAAAACGCCATGGAGGTGCCGATCAAGGAGAAGGTCGATATGCTCATGGAGGTGAACGACGCTGCCTTGAGTAACGGTGCCAGCTTCATCAACTCCATCGTCTTCCTGGTCAACGAGCGCAAGTACTTCGCCTCCACCGACGGCTCCTTCGTCGACCAGGACGTGCATCGCCTGTGGGCGCCCTTCTTCGCCACCGGCGTCGATCGTGAGACCGGCAAGTTCCGCACGCGCAACAGCCTGTCGACCCCCGTCGGCATGGGCTGGGAGTACCTCGACGGGCGCGACGAGGACAAGACGCGCGTGGTCACCACCACCTACAACCGCTCCTACGACATGATCGAGGATGCGAGCAACGCCGCGAAGGAAGTGCAGGCCAAGCTCAAGGCGCCCTCCGTGAAGCCCGGCAAGTACGACCTCGTGCTCGACCCCACGCACATGTGGCTCACGATCCACGAATCGGTCGGTCACCCACTGGAGCTCGATCGCGTGCTCGGCTACGAGGCGAACTACGCCGGCACCAGCTTCGCCACCCTCGATAAGTGGGAGACGAAGAAGTTCAACTACGGCTCGAAGCTGGTGAACCTCGTCGCGGACAAGACCCAGCCAGGCTCGCTCGGCGCGGTCGCCTACGACGACGAGGGCGTGAAGACGCGTGGATGGGATCTGGTGCGCGACGGCGTGCTGGTCAACTACCAGGCGATTCGCGATCAGGCCCACATCATTGGCGAGAAGAGCTCGCACGGCTGCTGCTACGCCGACAGCTGGTCCTCGGTACAGTTTCAGCGCATGCCCAACGTCTCCCTGGAGCCGGGTGAGAAGAAGTACAGCGCGGGCGACATGATCAAGGACGTGGAGCGCGGCATCTACATTGTCGGCAACGGCTCCTACTCGATCGACCAGCAGCGCTACAACTTCCAGTTCGGCGGCCAGCTCTTCTACGAGATCAAGGACGGTGAGATCGCTGGCCAGGTGGAGGACGTGGCCTACCAGTCGAACACGCAGGAGTTCTGGAACTCGTGTTCGGCTCTGTGCGACGAGTCGGACTATCGCCTCGGCGGATCCTTTTTCGACGGCAAGGGGCAACCCTCGCAGGTCAGCGCCGTCTCCCACGGTAGCTCCACGGCCCGCTTCGACGGTGTCAACGTCATCAACACCGCGCGCAAGCTCGGCTAACGCGCCCCGTCGCAACAGATTCGAGAGGACGACAAGGACATGGCAATCATTAGCGAAGGCGAAGCGCGGGCGATCCTCGAGCGGGTGATGACGCTCTCCCAGGCTGAGGAATGCGAAGCCAATCTCTCCGGTGGCGTCGCCGGGAACATCCGTTACGCGCTGAACAAGGTCACCACCTCGGGCATCGTCGACGACGTGCAGCTGGTGGTGCAATCGAGCTACGGCAAGCAGCTTGGCAGCGCTACGATTAACGAGTTCGACGACGCGTCTCTGGAGAAGGCCGTGCGCCGCTCCGAGGAGCTGGCACGCCTCGCCCCGGAGAATCCTGAGTGGGTGAGCGTCGAGGGGCCGAGCAAGTTCAAGAAGAGCGATGCGTTCGTCGAGCGCACGGCGAACATCAAGCCGGCGGTTCGTGCCGAGGCCGCGGCCAGCAGCATCAATCCCGCGGTGAAGCAGAAGGCCACCGCAGCGGGTTTTCTCAACGACACCGCTTTCTTCCAGGCGATGATGAACCACAAGGGGCTCTTCGCTTACCACAGCGCCACCAACGCCAACTTCACCGTGACCATGCGCACGGATGACGGGCAGGGCTCGGGATGGGCCACGCGCGATGCCAACGATATCGCGCGGCTGGACGCGGCCGGCGCGTCCGAGGTGGCCCTCGACAAGGCGGTCCGCTCGCGGGGCGCCAAGGCGTTGGAGCCGGGCAAGTACACGGTGATTCTCGAGCCGGCCGCGAGCGTAGGCCTGATCGGCAACATGATCGGGGCCTTTGATGCGCGCCTCGCCGATGAGGGGCGCAGCTTTCTCTCCGCCGGTGAGGGCAAGACCAAGATCGGCCAGAAGCTCTTCGACGAGCGCGTGAACCTCTACTCCGATCCGAGCTACGGCGGCGCCCCCGCGGGGACCTGGTCCGGGGACGGTCGTCCCGTAGAGCCGGTGCAGTGGATCGAGGACGGCGTGGTCAAGAACGTAGTGTGCTCGCGCTACTGGGCGCGGGAGCACGACTACCCGTCGGTCCCCAACCCTACTAACGGCATCATGACCGGCGGGGACAAGTCCCTCGCCGAGATGATCGAAGACACGGAGCGCGGCGTGCTCGTCACCCGCACCTGGTACATTCGTTCGGTCGATCCCCAATCTCAGCTGTACACGGGCCTCACGCGTGATGGCACTTTCTACATCGAGAACGGCAAGATCCGCTATCCCGTGAAGAACTTCCGTTTCAACGAGAGCCCTGTGATCATGCTCAACAACCTCGAAGAGCTGGGGCGGCCGGAGCGGGTCACGATGGGGGGCGGCAACATCTTTGGCGGCTTCGGCATCAGCACGACGCCGGTGATGATGCCGCCGATGAAGATTCGCGAGTTCACCTTCTCCTCCCTCTCGGACGCCGTATGAGGCGGGCGGCGCGGGCGCGAGAACGGGCGCCCCCGCGCCGTGGCCACCGCATGACGCGACGCCAGCTGCTCGAAGCGCTCTGCGGACTCGGTGCGAGCGCCGTGCCCGCGGCCTGCGCCTTCGCACGCCGCGCCTACGATTTCTCCCTCACCCGACTCATGTACGAGTCCGGCGACTGGGACGTCGACCAGCGCATGCCCGCGAACTTCCTGAACTCCATGATCGAGTACACCAGCGTGCGGGTGGATCCCGACGAGCACGTGCTGCCCCTCGCGGACCCGGAGATGCTGGCGGCGCCATTTTGCTACCTGGCGGGGCATCGCCTGGTCGAGTTCAGCACCGACGAGGCGCACCACTTCGAGCAGTACGTGCACAACGGCGGCTTCGTCTTCGTCGACGATTGCAATCACGACATCGACGGCCTCTTCGCGCGCAGCTTCGAAGCGCAAATGGCACGTCTGTTCGGTGATGATGCGCTCACCAAGCTGCCCAACGATCACGACCTCTACCGAAGCTTCTTCACCTTCGAGGACGGCCCGCCGACCACCACCTTCGAGCTCAACGGGTGGGGCGATGACCTGGTACACGACTACCTCAAGGCGATCGAGATCGACGGTCGAGTCGGGGTGCTCTACAGCAACAAGGACTACGGCTGCGAATGGGACTACGACTATCGCAACAAGCGTTGGCTGGCGGAAGACAACACACGCTTCGCCGTGAACATCGCCATGTACGCCCTGATGCGCTGAGCCTGGCCGATGAGTGATCCGAGGAGCCTGAGCGCGGAACAGATCGATACGCTCCTCGCCCAGCTGCAAGGCGTGCGCGAGAACGTGGCGAGGGTGGTCGTGGGCCAGGAGGCGGTGGTTGAACAGCTCCTGGTGACGCTGCTGGCCGCCGGTCACTGCCTGCTCGAGGGCGTGCCAGGGCTCGCCAAGACGCTGCTAGTGAAGACCCTCGCCCAGTCGCTCTCGCTTGACTTCCGGCGCATCCAATTCACGCCGGACTTGATGCCCTCAGATGTGATCGGTACGCAGATCCTCGAGGAAGACCATACGACCGGTGGGCGCGTGTTCACGTTCCAGCGCGGGCCCGTGTTCACGCATCTGCTGCTCGCGGATGAGATCAACCGCACGCCGCCGAAAACCCAGGCGGCGTTGCTCGAGGCCATGCAGGAGCGGTCCGTGAGCTACGCGGGCGAGAGTCACGTGCTGGAAGCGCCTTTCTTCGTCATGGCCACCCAAAACCCGATCGAGCAGGCGGGCACTTACGCCTTGCCCGAAGCCCAGCTGGACCGATTCCTGCTGAACGTTCACATCGACTATCCCAGCGAGACCGAGGAGCGCGAGATCATCGCGCGCACCACGGACGGCAGCGACGCATCGGTCAGCGCGGTGCTCGAGCGGGAGGTCGTGATCAGGCTCCAGGGGCTCGTGCGAGAGGTGAACCTGAGCGATGCGTTGCTCCAGTACATCGTGACCCTCACGCGGGCGACGCGCCCCCAACACTCGTCCGTCGCCGCCGTCAACGAATGGATCAAGTGGGGGGCTGGACCACGGGCCGGTCAGGCCCTGGCGCTCGCGGCCAAGGCGCGGGCCCTACTGTGCGGGCGCTACGGCGCTACTTTGGAGGACGTGCAGGCCATGGTGTTGCCCGTGTTGCGCCATCGCGTGTTGCTCAACTTCCACGCGGAGGCAGAGGGCAAGGACGTCACCGACGTGGTCGCCACCCTGCTCGAGGCCCTGCCCGCGCCCGCCGCACCGACCCTCTAGGATGGCGGCTGAGAATCTCATCGATCCCCGCTCCCTGGCGCAGCTGCGTGACCTGCGCTTGCTGGCGCGTCGCGTCGTCGAGGGCATGTTGAGCGGGATTCACGTGAGTCGCCAGCGCGGGGCGGGGCTGGAATTCAACCAGTATCGTGCCTACGAACCGGGCGACGATCCCTCGCGCATCGATTGGAAGCTCTTCGCCCGCTCCGATCGTTACTACGTGCGCGAGGCGCAGCGCGAGAGCCAGCTGACGCTTTGGTGCCTAATCGATCTGTCAGGATCGATGGGGTTGGAGAGCGAGCAACTCGCCGAGTGGAGCAAGCTGCGCTACGCCAAAGCGCTTGCCGCGAGCCTGGGGTGGTTGGCCATGCGCCAGGGCGATGCCTTCGGTCTCATTGGCCTCGCGTCCGAGCGTTTGGCCTATATGCCGTGCCGTCGTGGACGTCGCCACTTCGAGCGGTACACCGTGGCCTTGGATCGCTTGCAGGCGCAAGGCCGCTGGCCGGGAGAGCACACGCTGAGAAGCCTGTGGGAACCCTTGCGTTCGCCCGGGTTGGCGATACTGATCACCGATCTGTTCGAGGACGGCGGGGAAATCACGGCCCTCGCCGGCAAGCTCGCTGCAGCGGGCAAGGACGTGTTGGTGGTCCAGCTGCTCACGCAGGCTGAGCGCGAGTTTCCCTGGCGCGGCCGGATGATGTTCCAAGACCGCGAGACAGGTGAGACCCAGCTGGTCGACGCCAGCGCCCATCGCGAGGTGTACCAGGCGCTGCGCGAGCAGGAATTCGTCGCCCAGCGCCGTTCGCTCGCCGCTCGCGACGTGGTCTTGCTCAGCACCACGATCGAAGCGCCCATGGAACCGTTCCTGGCACGGTGTCTCGACCCGCGCCGGGTGCGAGCGGCCTCCTGATCGGCACCGGCGAGGATGGGGCTAAGCTTCGCCAATCCCGCGGCGCTCGCCTTGCTTGGCCTGCTAGCCGTGCCCGTCCTAGTGCATCTGCTGGCCCAAGGCGACTACCAGGTGGTACCGGTGGGGTCCCTGCGTTGGCTGCGCTCCCGGCAACGCCCCCGCTGGTCGCGTCTGCTGCTGCGCGATCCCTGGCGCATGGCGCTGCGCTGCGCGCTGGTCGGTGCCCTGGCGTTGGCGCTGGCGCGACCGGAGTGGACCGTTGCCTCACCACCGGTGCAAACCCACGTGCTGGTGGACCCTCGGGCAGAGCCCACCGCCGTGCGTGAGGCGGTGGCCGAGTTGAGGGCGCGGGCGACTGCTCACACCTTAGCGATTCGTTGGCTGGCCGCGGAGTTTCCCCCGTGGGATGACTCGCCTCCAGACGATGACGTGCCGCTGTACGATCTGCTTTCTGCGGCCGACGGCGTCCTGGCCCCAGGGCCCCTGGTGGTGCTCGCCTGCACGCAAGCCCATCGCCTGGGGTGGCGGCGTCCCAGCCTTGCGCGTGCGGTCGAATGGGTGGCGCTGCCCAGTGCCGAGGGGGGGAGGGCGGGGCCCGCCACCCCGGCGCGATCCGTTGCCGTGGTACACGACGGTCGTCCGACGATCGCGGCCCGAATCGCGGCTGCCGTGGAGGCGTGGGCTGCGGGCGGGGCGCGGGTGGACGACGAGGTGAGAGTTTACGCTCTGCAAGACCTGCCGCCCGCCTATGTCGCCGATTGGGTCGTGTGGCTGGGATCCGGCGAGGGCTTGCCGGCCTCTGTCGCAGATCTGCTGGCAGGCGGTGCCACGGTGTTGAGCGACACGCCCGGTGACACGATGGCGGCGGTCGCTTTGCCCCTGGACGGCGAAGATGGCCGACGCTTCGATCTCGTGCGACGTCCCAGTATCGTGGAAGTGCCCGCCTGGCGAGCCCTCACGGGCGAGGCGGTGCTCGTGCGCGGACCCTCGCCGCGCCAGCTGCGATTGCTGGGAGCCCTGAAGGACGATCGGGACGGGCTTCTGGGTCACGGGAGCTTTCCGACCCTGCTCTTGCAATGGTTGGAAGCGCGCTGGCGCGCCCCCCTCCCCGGCGGGCTGGACGTGACGGAAGGGCAGGCGCTGCCCGCGCGCGATGTCAGCGTCGCGCCTATCCCCTTGCGCCATCCACTGGCGGCGTATCTGCTCGCCGCCGCGCTGCTGTTGTGGGCTGTCGACCGCGTCCTGCAATGGCGCTCAGCGACGGCCGGGGCAAGCGCATGACAGCACTCTTAGGCGCCCGCGAAAGATTGGATCAGGGATTGGCCTTGGTGCGCCGGCGCCAGCGGCGCGCACACCAGGCGGAAGCCGCGGCGCTGGCAGGGGCTGCCGCGCTGTGGGCGGCGGCCGTCGCCGCCAGTGGCGCCAGCGTAGGGCTCGGCCTTGCCCTTGGCGTCTGTTGGTTCTTTTGGCGGGACGCCACGGTGGTGCAGCGGCGCCTGGTGGGACGTGCCGAGATGGTACGCTGGTTGGATCGATCGGTGCCCAGCCTCGAGGACAGTGCAGCGCTTGTGCTGCGTGCCGACGCTCATGGACTCAGCGCGCTGCAGCGCGCGCGTATCGCTGAGCGGTTGCAAGCGCTCGACGAGGCGACCCTGGTCGCCGCGATTCCCGCCCCCCGGCATCGCGCCCCGCCGTGGTTGGCCGGGCTAGGAGCGCTGGGCGCAGTGCTCCTGGCGCTGCCGCTGGCGAGGCCCATGCCTGCCGGCAGCCCCGCCAGTGTGCTCGCGGCGTCGCCGTCACTTACCGGGGTAAGCGTGGAGGTGACGCCGCCGGCCTACACCCAGCTGGAGGCGTTTACCGAAGACTCCCGTGAGGTAACCGTGCCCCAAGGGTCGCAGCTCATCTGGGAGATACGGACCGAGGGCGCCGTCGACGGTGTGGATCTGCTGTTCGACGACGGCGAGCGCCTCCCACTGTGGCCCGCCGAACAGGGCCGCTGGCGCAGTGCACCTCGCGCCGCCGAGGCGAGCGTCTACCGGGTAGCGACGGACGTGCCCTGGGCGCGCGACGATCGCTTCAGGCTGCTGCGAATCAGGCCCGATCGCCCTCCACAGTTCACGTTCTCATTGCCTTCGCGCACGGTCACCGAGCTCGACGGAATCGATCCGCAACCGACCGTCGCCCTCGACGTCGCGGTGTCCGACGACTACGGCCTCGAGCAGGTGGTCGCTCGCCTCACGCTCGCCAGTGGCGGCGGCGAGAACGTGCGCTTTCGCGAGCAACGGATACCTCTGGAGGCCCTCGCCGGCGGCACGGACCGAGAGCGCCGCTATCGCCACCGCTTCGATCTGCGCAGCTTGGCCATGGAGCCTGGCGATGAGCTCTACGTGCACCTCGAAGCGAGCGACAATCGAGCGCCCGAGCCTAACCTCGCCACCAGCCGGACTTGGATCGTGCGCTGGCCTGCTGAACGCTACGCTGAGCAAGACGAGGTGGGGGTGATGGCGATGCGCGTGATGCCTGAGTATTTTCGCAGTCAGCGTCAGATCATCATCGATACGCAGGCGCTGGTGGCGGACGCTGCGCAGCTCAGCGCCGAGGCCTTCGCGGGCCGAGCGCAGGCGATCGCCGTCGACCAGAAGGCGCTGCGCTTGCGCTACGGTACGTTCCTTGGCGAGGAAGCGGTGACCGACATCGGTCCCGGGGTCATGCCGGACGAGGACGATCCACCGCTGCACTATCCGGGCGACGGCCACGACCACAGTGCCGACATCGGAGGTTTCGGTCCGGTGGATGCGCCGACCTTTGGGCGTTTGGATACGGTGTTGCAGCAGTTTGGCCACACCCACGATACGGCGGAGCAAGCGACGCTCTTCGACCCGCAGACCCGTGATCTTCTGAAGGCGGCCCTGGCGCAGATGTGGGATGCAGAGCTGCACCTGCGCCTCGCGACGCCCGACGCGGCATTGCCCTTCGAGTACGAGGCCCTGGACCTGATCAAGCGCGTGCAGCAGCGCTCACGCATTTACCTGCGGCGCGTTGGCTTTCGCACCACGCCACCGGACGAGGGGCGACGCTTCAGCGGCGAGTTGGCTGACCTCACAGTGTCGACGCAGCGGCGCTTTGCCGCGACGCCACAGGACCAGGTGCTCGCGCAGCGGGCGCTAGCGAACCTTGCGCAAGTGATCGCCGGGGATGCCGTCACCCTGCCGACCGAACTGCTGGACACGGTAGGCGAGCTGTTGCAAGCGCAGGAGGAAGGGCGGTCCGAGCTACTGAGTGCGATAGGTGCTCTCGAGTCCCTTCGCGCGTCCCCGCGTTGCCAAGACTGCGCGGCGCAACTCGCGCAGGGGCTGTTGCGCCTCGTGCCGGCGCCCCTGCCGCCGGCACAGGCCCGGGAGGCGCCGCGCGGCCCGGTCGCTCGGGCCTACGCGCGTCCCCGCACCGGAGCGCGCCGGTGACCCGAGCATCAGGGGCCGAGCGAGGGCTGGCAATCGCGGCCACCGTCGCCTTGCTGCTCGCCGTTTGGCCAACCTCTAGGCCTGGCGCGGGGGCGCCGTCGATCGTCGGGGAGAGCGCCAGTGAGGGGGTGCAGGCGGTGAGCGCCCACCTGGCGGCGCGGGGATCGCGGGCAGCGGTGCAGATCGCCGCGCCTGGCCTATCACCGGAACGCTGGCGGGATCTGCGCCTGACGTCCGTGGTCTTCGACCCGACTGAGCTCGACGATCAGGTCGTGGCGCTCCACTGGCCGAGGCGGATCGCCCTCGGGGAGGCCCTGCTGGTGAGCGGACGAGTGGCCGTGTCGGCCCGAGCGCAGGTGGTGCTGGAGGACCCCTTCGGTGCCGAGGCGGCGCGGGCGGTGGTCACGGCAGATGCGCCGAGCTTCGTCCTGAAGCTGACCCCGCGGGCGACTGGGCGCTACGTGGCGAGGCTCCGCTTGGAGGATGCGCAAGGCGTATCCCTCGATGCAGGACCGATCCCAGTGACCGTGCGGGCCCCTTCGCCCCTGCGGATACTGATCGAAGCCTCCTCGCCGACCTTCGAGCTGCAGGGCCTGCGGCACTGGGCGTCGCGCAGCGGCGCGCAGCTCTCCCAGCGCGTACGCATCGCGCAAGAGCGGTTTTCGAGCGTGTACGTAAATCGTGAGGAGCCACTGGCCTACGACGATGCGGATGTGCTGCTGATCGACGCGACGGCGTGGTCATCGCAGTCCGATGCCCAGCGCCAGCGTATCGCCCAGGCTGTGGAGGCCGGGCTGGGACTGGTGATGTTGGGCGACGACGCAGTCAATGAAACCAATTGGCGCTCAGAATCGCTCGTATTGCCAGCGCTGGGCTCGCGTTGGCTCGAGGACGAGGTGCTCATCAAGCACCTCAGCGACGAGCCGCTGTCCACCTTGGCACCGACCGGACGGAGGTTGCTCGCCGATCCGAACGTGCACGTACTGCTAGCCGACGATGCCGGGGAGCCCCTCGCGAGCGTTCGCGATCAAGGCCAGGGGCGCGTTGGCTGGCTGGTCGTCACCGGCACCCATCGATGGGTGACGGCGGGGCATCCCGAGGTGCACGCGCGCTTCTGGCGTTCGCTCCTGCGGGCGGTCGCGCGACCGCGGGCGGGGGCGACGCTGGAACTGCCTGCGATCGCCGTGGTGGACGAACGGGCAATGCTGTGCGTGCGGGGAGCACCAGCGGCACCGCTTACCGTCTCGGCGGGGGCGCAAGGCGGCGCGGTGGCCGTCGCTTTGCAGCAGGACGACCTCGCCCGGGCGTGCGGGTTCTATTGGCCCCGGGAGGCGGGGTGGCAGACGGTCGCCCATGGGGCCGAGCGTCGTTCGCTCTACGTGGCGCGGTCCACGCCCTGGCGCGGCGTGGCGGCCCAACGCGCGCAGGACGCGAGTGCCCAAATCGCATTGGCCTCGAGCGAGAACGTCCCACGCGCCGCGGGGCCTGTGCCTCGCGGACCCTTCCTAGTCGCGTTCGCGCTTCTGGCCGGTGCCCTATGGTGGCGCGAGAGGGCGGGTCGTGGCGCCGAGGCTGCGGCGGCCGCCTAGCGAGTCTGCTCCTGCTCTCGCGCGTACCCCAAGGCGGATCGGCCGAGTGTGTAGGTCAGCACCGTCACCGCTGAGCTGCCGATCATGACGCCCAGCATGCTGACGCCGTATGGCGCGTAGAACGTGGCCGTGAGCAGGGAGCCCAGCGTGCCCGCCGCCATGCTTCCGGTGCCGATGATCGCCGCCGTGAACCCGGCGGATCCCGGGAGTGGCGCCAGCGCCAAGCCCGTGGCGATCGGCGTGATTAGGCTCACGGCGAAGATGAAGACCGCGACTGTCCCCCACAAGGCCCAAAGCGGCACGGGCCCCGCGATCAGGATGATCGCCATCAGCAAGGCGCTGACGACGAAGACGTTGATGGCGAGCCAGAGCACCCAGCGGGATGATCGGTTGGTCATGAGCTGGCGTGAGGTGGCCGCTCCCGCCGTGTAGGCCGCCGCACCGGTGGCGAAGATGGCGCCGAAGGTCGCGGGCGAGAGGTGATAGTCACCGATTAACACCGTCGAGGCGCTGGTGATCATCGCCAAGTATCCGCCGTAGGGGGCGCACGCCAGGGCGACGGCCACGAGGGCGGCGGGGTGAGCGCCGAGGGCGCGCAGGCTCTCGAGCACTTGGGCGGCGCCCAGCTGCCGCTGGCGCTCGCTCGGGGGAAGGCTCTCCGGGACCAGACGCCAGATCGCGAGCAGAGTCGCTAAGCCGTAGCAGGGAATAGCGAGGAGGGTCGTACGCCAGCCTGCCCACTCGGTCATGGCGCCGCCGATCAACGGCGCTAGCAGAGGAGCGAGCCCAAGGATGGTGACGAGCGTGGCCAGCAGGCGCGCCCCGTGGTCCTCACCTCCGATATCGCGAGCGATGGCGCGCGCCACCACGGGGCCCACGGCGCCAGCGATACCCTGCACGAAGCGGGCTGCGAAGAGTACGCCAGCCGAACTCGCCAGCGCGCCGATGAGACCGGTCATGATGAACACGCCGATGCCGGCGGTGATCACGGGGCGGCGTCCGTAGCGGTCGGCGAGCAGTCCCATCGGCAGTTGGCCGAGGGCGAAGCCGGCCAAGTACGCGGTGACAGCGTACTGCGAGGCGTGCTCGCTGATCTGAAAGTGCTCCGCAAGGGCGGGAATCGCGGGCAGTAGGATGTCGATCGACAGGGCCGAGGTGGCGATCAGCATCCCCAGGGCCATTATGCGCCCGGGAGGTTGGGAACCTGTGTGCTCTGCGTTGGCGGGCTCACCCATCGCGGCCGTGAGGCGCCTGGAAGTCGACCAGGGGGCCCATGGGCACGATGCCCGTCGGGTTTACCGAGGCGTGGCTCTCGTAGTAATGGCGTTTGGCGTGGTCGAAGTTGCAGGTCCCGGCAACCCCTGGTGTTTGGTAGAGGTCGCGCGTGTAGGCCCACAGACTCGGGTAGTCCACCAGCCGGCGCAGGTTGCATTTGAAGTGGCCGTGGTAGACCAGATCGAAGCGTAGGAGCGTGGGCAGCAGGCGCAGATCAGCCTCCGTGATCTCGGCCCCCAGCAGGTAGCGCTGCTGCCGCAAGCGGCCTTCCAGCGCATCGAGGGTGTCGAAGAGCGGGCCGACGGCTTCCTCGTAGGCGCTCTGCGTGGTGGCAAAGCCGGCGCGGTAAACACCGTTGTTGACCGTGGCGTAGATCTGCGCGTTCAGGGCATCGATCTCCTCGCGATGCGCTGGCGGGTAGAAGTTACGCTCGTTGGCACCTACGCCGTCGAAGGCGCGCCCGAACATGCGAATGATGTCGGCGGACTCGTTCGAGACGAGGGTGTTGCCGAGCGTGTCCCAGAGGATCGGCACGGTCACCCGACCGGTCATCGACGGCTGCGCGCGCAAGTACACGTCGCGCAGGAAGGGGCTGGCGAAGAGGCGGTCGCCCACGATGCCCTCGTCGTCCTCAGCGAAGGTCCAGCCGTTCTCGCGCATCACCCAGTGTACTACCGATACATCGATGTGCGCCGTGAGTCCCTTGAGGGCGCGGTAGAGCAGGGTGCGATGGGCCCAGGGGCAGGCGTAGGAGACGTAAAGATGATAGCGGCCGCTGGCCGCAGGGAAGCCACCGTCGCCGGTGGGCCCGGGAGAGCCGTCGGCGGTCACCCAGTGGCGAAAGGCAGATTCAGCGCGTTGGAAGCGGCCGCCCGAGGCCTTGGTGTCGTACCACTGGTCCACCCACTTTCCATCGACTAGCAGCCCCATGATTCGCTCCCTCGACCGTGCCGAGCGCAGTGTGGCGGATGTGGGTGGAAGACGCATGCTGCGGCGGCGTTTCGTGCTAGCGTCCAATCCGGTGAGCTAGTGTCCTGTCCGGTAGCGAGGCACGGCGCCATGGCGGGAGGACCCTCACAAAGGGCGACGCCCGGTCGACAACCTCCAGTGGCCACGCCGCGAGTTCGACCTCCAGCAGGTCATCAATCGCATGGGCGTCCTGTCCGAGCCTCGCCGGGTGTCGAGCGACTAGGCGCCCTCCAGCTTGTCCTGCGTGCGCTGCTCGAAATCCGAGGCGGCGTGGCGCTCGTGCAGCTGCGAGCTCGGCTCACCCCACGTACGGTTCACCATACGCCCTCGTTGGGCAGCCGGTCGTGCGGCGATCTGCTCAGCCCAGCGCTGCACGTGAGTGTAGTCCTGCACCTGCAGAAACTCCGCGGCGTCGTAGAGCAATCCGCGCGCGAGCGCGCCGTACCAGGGCCAGATCGCCATGTCGGCGATCGTGTACTCACCACCCGCAACGTACTCGCGTTGCGCAAGGCAGCGGTCGAGCACATCGAGCTGCCGTTTCACCTCCATGGCGAAGCGATCGATAGGGTACTCGAACTTCTCGGGCGCATAGCTGTAGAAGTGCCCGAAGCCGCCGCCGAGCATCGGCGCGCTGCCCATCTGCCAGAACAGCCAGTTCATGGTCTCCGCGCGGGGCGCCGCCTCGTTGGGGAGGAACTCACCAAATTTTTGGGCTAGGTAAAGCAAAATCGCGCCCGATTCGAACACGCGGGTGGGCGCGTCCGTGCTGCGATCGAGAAGAGCGGGGATCTTCGAGTTCGGGTTGACCTCCACAAAGCCGCTCGAGAACTGATCGCCCTCGGTGATGCGGATCAACCAGGCATCGTACTCGGCGCCTGCATGACCCCGCGCCAGCAGTTCCTCGAGCATCACGGTGACCTTGACGCCGTTCGGTGTGGCCAGGGAGTACAGCTGCAGCGGATGCTCGCCGGTCGGCAGCGCCTTCTCGTGCGTGGCGCCGGCGACAGGGCGATTGATGTTGGCGAATTGGCCGCCGCTCGGTTGATCCCAGGTCCAGACGGCGGCAGGGGTGTAGGGCTTGGTGTCGCTCATCGCAGGGGGCTCCTGAGGGGGCTGAAGAGGTCATGCATAAGTAGGGTGCGGTTGCAGCAAGTGCAAGCGCTTCGGCAGTCGTCGAGGGATCGGGTGCTCACATGTGGGAATTGTGACGCTGTCGATAGACCTATGGACTTCACTCGGTGACTCCTGGAAAACCCTAATTTTACAGCTAATTCGGCGCGGTCCCTTGACAGGGAACGGCAACGGGGCTACAAATATTACACTTTTGTGACAGTGCAACGGGGTGCCCCAAGGAGAACAACAATGCTGCAAATCCCCCTCGATGGAGGACGTCGGCATGGCCGGCGTGCGCGCTGGTGGCTCGCGCTTGCGACCATTAGCATCGCTTCGGCTGGCGATCTGCCAGCTACCGCTTCTGCCCCGCAGGAGATTCACCTGGCCGCCGCCACCATCGGGGGCTATCGCAATGTCATTCCGAGGCGAAGTTTTCCGCTGAACTTTACCGAGGTGTGTCTCGTTCGCGGCAGCGTCGCGTTCGACGTGCACGATGCGGACGACCACACGCGAGGGGGCAACTGTGAGCCCGGCGATCCCGGGTGGGTCATCGCTCGAGAGGCCTTTGCGCCAAGTGGATGGCGCGAGGCAGAGGCCATCTGCGGTGACGTGGGCATGCGCCTTCCACGTGTGATCGAATGGCAGATGAGCTGTCGACACGCCGAGCGCGCGGAGCTAGAGACGATAGAAGGCACGTGGGAGTGGGCGCAGAACGCCGCTCAGGACACGCGTCCTGCCACTCGTCGCGGTGCCGTCCGTCAGGTGCCGGGCGAGGCGATCTGCCGCCAGGCGCAATGGAACTACGTGGCGACGTTCGGTAGCGACAAGATTGGCGAGCGAGGATTCCGCTGCGCGCACTAGCCGTGGGCAGCGGGTGGCTGATTACCGCAGCTGACTGTCCTTGCTGCCGCGGCGGTTGTAGCCGCTCGTAGCGCCGCGGCGCTGGTCCTCTTCTTCCTGGCAGCGCACGCAACGCCGTACGCCACGGATGGCCTCCCGGCGACGTTCGGGGATGGCATCACCGCAGTCTTCGCAATGGGTGGCGCTCACGCCGTGGCTGAGCTCACTGCGCGCGCGCTTGATCGCGTCGTTGACGGTGGCGTCGATCTGTTCTTGCTCGGCGCCATCTCGCGCCCATCCACCGGCCACTGGGCTTACCTCTCGTTCGTCTCGAAGTGGCCCAAGCGCAAGTCGCGCTTGGCGCCAATCAGTCTCCCTCTCGCCACGCAGTTGCGAGCAGGGATGTCGGCGGACCCTCGGCCGCCGCCTGGTACTCAGGACGTCAGGTCGATCGCGCCCAATTTCAAGTCGTGCTCGCGTGCGCAACGTTTGGCAATGTCGTAGCCCGCATCGGCGTGACGCATCACACCCGAGGCAGGATCGTTCCACAGTACGCGGCGCAGGCGCTCGTCCGCGGCCTCCGTACCATCGCAGCAGATGACCAGGCCCGCGTGTTGCGAGTAGCCCATGCCGACGCCGCCGCCGTGGTGCAGGGACACCCAGGTGGCGCCGCTGGCGGTGCTGAGCATCAGGTTGAGTAGGGGCCAGTCGGACACGGCGTCGGAGCCGTCGAGCATGGCCTCGGTCTCACGGTTCGGGCTTGCCACGGACCCCGAGTCCAGGTGGTCGCGGCCGATCACCACCGGCGCCTTGAGCTCGCCCTTGCGTACCATCTCGTTGAAGGCGAGGCCGAGGCGATCGCGATCGCCGAGGCCTACCCAGCAGATGCGCGCCGGTAGGCCCTGGAACTGGATGCGCTTGCGGGCCATGTCCAGCCAGCGATGGAGGTGCGGATCGTCGGGGATCAGCTCCTTCACCTTCTCATCCGTGCGGTAGATGTCCTCGGGATCACCGGATAGGGCCACCCAGCGGAACGGCCCGACACCCCGACAGAACAGGGGGCGGATGTAGGCGGGGACGAAGCCCGGGAAGTCGAAGGCGCTGTGCACGCCCTCGTCGAAGGCCTGTTGGCGAATGTTGTTGCCATAGTCAACGGTATGGATGCCTTGGTCGTGGAAGGCGAGGAGGGCGCGCACGTGCACGGCCATCGAGCGACGCGCCTCGCGAGCGACGGTCTCCGGCTGCTCGCGACGCATCTGTTGCCACTGGGCCATGCTCCACCCCGCGGGCAAGTAGCCGTTCACGGGGTCGTGGGCCGAGGTCTGATCGGTCACCAGGTCCGGCTTCACGCCGCGATCGACCAGCTCCGGCAAGAGCTCGGCGCCGTTGCCGGCGAGGCCCACGGAGACGGGCTCACCCCTGGCGCGAGCTTGGTCGATCAGCTGGAGGGCCTCGTCGACGGAGCCGGCGCGGCGGTCCAGGTAGCCCGTGCGCAGGCGGAAGTCGATACGGGATTCATCGCACTCGATGCACAGCATGCTATAGCCGGCCATGGTGGCGGCGAGGGGCTGCGCGCCGCCCATACCGCCCAAGCCGCAGGTGAGGATCCAACGCCCTCGCGTGTCGCCGCCGAAGTGCTGGCGACCGGCCTCGACGAAGGTCTCATAGGTGCCCTGCACGATGCCCTGGCTGCCGATGTAGATCCAGGAGCCAGCGGTCATCTGCCCGTACATGGCGAGGCCCTTGCGATCGAGCTCCTGGAAGTGCTCCCAGTTCGCCCATTGGGGCACCAGGTTGGAGTTGGCGATGAGCACCCGTGGGGCGTCCGCATGCGTACGGAAGACCCCGACCGGTTTACCTGATTGAATCAATAGGCTCTCGTCATCCGCGAGATTGCGCAGGCACTCGAGGATGTGATCGAAGCTCTCCCAGTTGCGCGCCGCCCGCCCGATACCGCCGTAGACGATGAGCTCGTCCGGGTTCTCCGCCACTTGTGGGTCCAGATTGTTCTGCAGCATGCGATAGGGCGCTTCCGTGAGCCAGCTTCGGCAGGTCAGTTCGCTGCCGCGGGGAGCGCGCACCACGCGGGCCGGGTGTTGGGCACTGCTTGAGGGATGGGCACCGGTGCTCATTGGGGAGACTCCTCGATCTTGCGGAAGGTATTGGTCGCGTAGCGAGCGGCGAGCTGGTAGCGATCGCCGGGGTAGGTGAGGGTGACCCAAGTCACCACCTGCCCCGCGCGCCAGGTACGACGGGAAAGCTGAAGCAGCGCGTGTTCGGGGGCGAGACCGAGAGCCTCACGCAGGGCAGGCGTGCCTTGGGTGGCGCTTACCACGTGCTCCATCTCATCGGGCTGGCCACCGGCCAGCAGCCAGGCGGTGCTGGTGATCCGCGTGAAGTCCTGCTCCAGCATCCCCGGGGCGAGGGCTGGGTTTACGTAGCGCGCCTCGTGCTGAATGGGCAACCCATCTTGAAAGTGCACGGCCTCCAGATAGTGCAACTCAGGCGAGGCGTCGGCGCTGAGTTCGAGTTGCTGGGCGACTTCTGCCGAGGCGATCCGCTCACCCAATGCCACGACGCGCGTGCTGTGAGCGTGGCCTCGGTCCGCGCTTTCATGGGCAATGTCGCGCAGTTCGATCAGGCTGGCGTGGCGGGGCACGTCCGCGACGAAGGACCCGACGCCGTGTACGCGGGTGACCAACCCCTCCAGGGCAAGTTCGCGCAGGGCCCGATTGACGGTCATGCGGCTAACGCCCAAGTGCAGCACGAGTTCGTTCTCCGACGGCAGCTTGCCACCGGCGCGCCACGCGCCGTTGCGGATCTTGTCCTCGATCGCCACTTTGATCTGTCGGTAGATCGGGGCGGGCGCGTTCTTGTCGACGGCGCGGAGGAGATCTTGCGCGGGATGCATGGCTTACGCGGCCTTCCGCGGCCGCTGACGCCACCGCCCGCTCTGCACGATGCCGTCGACGGGATTCATCCCAAGCCCGTAGCTGAGGGCAGCGGGATCAGTCACCTGCCACAGGACGAGGTCGGCGCGGTGACCAGCGCACAGCACGCCGACCTCCTGCTCTAGCCCAAGCGCTTTGGCGGCGTTGACCGTCACCCCGCGCAGGGCCTCTGCGGGGGTGATGCGGAACAGAGCGCAGGCGAGGTGCATGGCGTCGAGCAGGGAGAAGATCGGTGACGAGCCTGGGTTGGCATCGGTCGCCACGGCCATGGGCACGCCGTGGCGACGCAGGGCGTCGATCGGGGGGCGACGGGTTTCGCCAAGGGTGAGGAAGGCGCCGGGCAGAAGTACGGCGACGGGGCCCCCAGGGCCGAGTGTAGCGACGTCCTCTTCCGTTAGGTACTCGAGGTGATCGACAGACAGCGCCTGATACCTTGCGGCAAGCCGCGCACCGCCCTGGTCACTCAGCTGCTCGGCGTGCGCCTTGACCGCTACGCCGAGGTGGGCGGCGGCGTTGAAGAGGCGTTCGGCTTGCTCTGTGTTGAACCCGATGCCTTCGATGAAGATATCGACGGCGTCGGCAAGTCCTGCAGCCAAGACCTCGGGCAACAGGTCGCCCGCGACCCAGTCGATGTAGGCGTCCGGGTGACCGCGGTACTCCTGGGGCACAGCGTGGGCGGCGAGTAGGGTGCGCTGCACGCGCACGCCGGCGCGCTCGCCGAGGCGTCCCGCCACCTCCAGTATGCGTAGCTCGGTTTCCCGATCGAGGCCGTAGCCCGACTTGATCTCGACGGTGGTCACGCCTTCGCCTATCAGTGCCCTTAGGCGCGGTAGGGACTGGGCGATGAGCTCATCGGTGCTCGCTGCACGGGTAGCGGCCACGGTGGAGGCGATGCCGCCGCCAGCGCGGGCGATCGCCTCGTAACTCGCGCCCTCGAGGCGCATTTCGAACTCGCGCGTGCGATCGCCGGCGTACACCAGATGTGTGTGGCAGTCGATCAGTCCGGGGCTGAGCAGGCGCCCCTCGCAGTCGAGGATCTCATCCGCAGATGGGGCGCCGTCTGAGGCGCCTACCCAGGCAATCCGCTCATCCTCGATCAGCAGTGCCCCACGCGCGGCGAGGCCGTAGCCATCGGCTGTATCTAAGCACGCCAAGGTGGCGTTTGTGAGTAACAGAGTGGGCATCCGCACGTGGGCTGTACATGTATATACAACTTACTGTACGCTCATCTCGCAATCTGGGCAACGTACGTTGAAGGGCATCGTGGCGAAGACGATCTGGGCGGGCGAAGCACTCCTACCCGACGGTTGGGCTTGCGCCGTGTCGGTGAGGCTCGACGATGCCGGCGCGATCACCGAGGTGACCACCGGGCAAGCCCCGGGCGAGGCCCAGGCCACCTGGTCGGTGGACGTGCTGTTGCCCGGCATCGCCAACCTCCACTCCCACGCCCATCAGCGCGCCATGGCCGGCATGGCCGAGCGCGCGCAAGGGGACCGCGCCGCAGAGGACAGCTTCTGGACCTGGCGTGAGGCGATGTACCGCTACCTCGGGCGCCTGACCCCGCCGCAGCTGGAAGCGATCGCTGCCCAGCTCTACGTGGAGATGCTGAAGGCCGGCTACACGTGCGTGGCGGAGTTTCAATACGTGCACCACGCTGGCGACGGTCAGCCCTACGCCCAACGCGCGGAGATGACGCTGCGCTGCTATCGCGCGGCCCGCGCCGCCGGCATCGCCTTCTGCGCCCTACCGGTGCTCTATTGCTACGGCGGGTTCGCCGAAGCCCCGACAAGCGGCGCGCAAGCGCGCTTTGTCAACAGCTTGGACGACTACCTGGTGCTGGTCGAACAGACTCGCCGGGCGCTGATCCACGATGCCGACGCCCACTTTGGGCTAGCGCCACATTCCCTACGGGCGGTGTCTCCCGCACTGCTGACCCGTATGCTGGAGGCGCGCCAAGCGCTCGGTGATGGGCCCGTGCACGTGCACATTGCCGAGCAGCAGGCCGAGGTTCGCGCGTGTGTGGATTGGTGCGGCGAACGGCCCGTGCAGTGGTTGCTAGAGCGGTATCCCGTCGATCGGCAGTGGTGCCTGATCCACGCCACCCACATGATCAAGTCCGAGAGCGAAGCGCTGGCGGCCGCCGGCGCGCGCGTGGGCCTGTGCCCCACGACTGAGGCCAACCTCGGTGACGGGATGTTCGACGCGCCCACCTACCAGGGGGCCGGCGGCCGCTGGGGCATCGGCTCGGACAGCAACATCTGCGTCGATCCCGTGGAGGAGCTGCGTTGGCTCGAGTACGGGCAACGCCTGCGCCTGCAGGCGCGCAATGTGATGGCGCAGGAGGGCAGCAGTACGGGCGCGGCGCTGTACGGCCAGGCGGCACGCGATGGCAGCGCGGCGTGCGGTCGCCTGGCCGGCGCGATCGCGCCTGGGATGCGTGGCGATTTCGTCGCCCTGGACGGGGATCATCCGCGACTGGCCGGCGCTCGCGGCGATCTCTGGCTGGATCGCTGGTTGTTTTCGGGCAATGACTCGCTCGTGATGGACGTTTGGGTAGGTGGTCGCCAGGTCGTAAGCGCTGGTCGCCATGCTGATGAGGAGCCAATTGCCGATCGCTTTCGCTCGGTGATGGCCGAGCTTGCAACGACGTAAGGTAGAACGCGCCGATGTCTTCCACCGCACTCAACGCGATCGTGCTGAAGCCGGGCGAGACGACCCTGCCCCAGATGGAGCGTATCTACCGCGAGCCTGCGGTCGTGCGAGGCCTCGATCAGCGTGCCCGCCCCGCCGTCGAGGCCGCGCACGAGATCGTGCAGCGCGCCGCTACGGCCAGCACGCCCGTGTACGGCGTCAACACCGGCTTCGGCAAGCTGGCCAGCGTGCGTATTCCCGCGGAGCAGACCGCCGAGCTGCAGCGAAACCTGGTGCTGTCCCACTGCTGCGGCGTCGGCGAGGCGATGTCAGCGCCCGTGGTGCGCCTGATCGTCGCGCTCAAGCTCATCTCTCTCGGCCGCGGCGCCTCGGGTGTGCGCTGGGCAATGCTCGAGATGCTGGAGGCCTTCCTGCGTCGAGATCTTCTGCCGGTGATCCCCGCTCAGGGCTCAGTGGGGGCGTCTGGCGATCTGGCGCCGTTGGCGCACCTGGCGGCGGTGATGATCGGCGAGGGAGAGGCGTGGGTGGACGGCGAGCGCATGGCGGGCGCCGCGGCCCTGGCGTCCGTGGGCCTCTCGCCCCTGGTCCTCGGGCCTAAGGAGGGCCTTGGGCTGATTAACGGCACCCAAGTATCCACGGCTCTGGCGCTGGCAGGACTGTTCGATGCATGGCATCTGGCGCAGACGGCGTTGATCTCCGGAGCCCTGGTCACGGACGCGCTGATGGCCTCCACGTCCCCGTTTCACCCGACGATCCAAGCCCTGCGCGGCCTGCGGGGACAGGCCGATGCGGCGCAGTGCCTGCGTGCTCTGCTCGCCGGGTCGGCCATTCGCGAGTCGCACCGCGAAGAAGACGACCGCGTGCAGGACCCCTACAGCATTCGGTGCCAGCCGCAGGTAATGGGGGCGGCGATGGATCAGCTGCGCCAGGTGGCGCAGACCCTGGAAGTCGAGGCGAACGCGGTCACCGACAACCCGATCGTAGTGGTCGAGGAAGATCGCATCATTTCTGGCGGTAACTTCCACGCGGAGCCGGTGGCACTGGCGGCCGATCAGGTCGCGCTCGCGATCGCCGAGATCGGGGCGATCACGGAGCGCCGGATCGCAATCACCGTAGATCCCGCGCAGAGCTTTGGACTGCCCGCATTCCTCACGCCCGCGCCGGGCCTGAACTCAGGGTTCATGATCGCCGAGGTGACTTGCGCCGCGCTGATGGCGGAGAACCGCCATTTGGCGAACCCCTGCGGCGTCGACTCGACACCGACCAGCGCAAATCAGGAAGATCATGTGTCCATGGCCTGCCATGCGGCACGCCGCCTGCAGCGCATGAACGAAAACCTAGCGAATATCATCGCTGTGGAACTAATGCTAGGGGCCCAAGGGGTAGAGTTCCGTGCCCCCGTGCTCACCAGCGATTCCCTGCGCGAGGTGGTGGCTTGCGTGCGCAGCCGTTCCGCTCGGCTGGAAGAGGATAGGTACCTTGCGGGTGATATCGGCGCGGTGGGCGAACTCGTGCGCGAGGGTGCGTTGCTCCGTATCGAGGCGCTGGCTGCTTGCTTGCCGGCGCTACGCTAAGTCACTCGCCGAGCCTATCCTCAGCACGCGGAGAAGTGCCCTTCGCGGCTCAAGACGATGCGGGTGAAAACTGCAGGAGCTGATTGCTCAGTTCGGCGTAGCGTACCCGCACTCGTTCCGCCGCCTGTACTCTGACCGGTGACTCGAACGCGGATACCGCCTGCATCCAGCAGTTCCACCGGTTCTCCGGCCCCGTGGACATCGTGATCCCCTGGCCGAAATCCAGCGTGAACCAGAAGGCGACGCCATGGCAGGTGCCTGCGCGCGTGGCCTCGAACTCGACGAGGCGGGAGTCGTTGGCGTCGATCGAACGCTGGAATCCATAGTGCCCCACCGTGAGTGGTTCGCTGAGCACGTGATGTGGGAATGCGCTTAGGCGGGCCTGTACGTAGGGTGGCGCAAGTGCGTTGAGGGAGGTGACGTCGAATCCGCAGCAACGCGTGGTCACGGCCTCCTTGCGCAGCAGCTCACTCTCCAGCAGCACCGCTTGCACCGATGCGCTCAGTGGCAGGATGCGACCGTCGGGTTTGAGCAGGTGCTCCCGCGCGTGGTCGAAGGTGCGCAGGGCGTTCTCGCCGAGAAGCCCCGTATCGAACACTTCGGCCACGACGATGTCAGCCTTCTCTGGCAGCTCTCGTCCGACCTTCAGGTGGTTCGACAGGCGATTGATCACGGTGATGCGCTCGGCGAAGCCATTGTTGCGCATGATGGCCCGGGCCTGGTCGGCCATCAGTTCGGACACTTCGCAAGCGTAAACGTGGCGAGCACCGGCTCGGGCCGCCATCATCGACAGCAGCCCTGCGCCACAGCCGATGTCGAGCACGATCGAGTCGTCGTTGACGTAGTGGAGCAGGGCGCGATCGTAGGCCTGGTTGCGGACCTCGTCGTTCATCATTCGAAAGTGCCAGTGCGGGGCGCACTGGTTGACGAGGATGCGACGTTCCGTCGCCGCCTGCGCGCTGCCCGAGCGCTCCGCGGCTTGCAACAGGTGGTAGGCCGCGACGCTGCGCCCCACGCGTTTCGCGAGGTTTGCCGCCGCGAGCAACAGGGGAACGTGGGCCGGCCATGTGCGCACCGCCTGATCAGCCACGGCGAGCGCTTTTGCGGTGTCGCCGTTGGCGACGTACTGGTGCAGGGCCGCCACCGCCTCGTCAGGGGTTGCACAGGATGGTGACGGCGCTGACCATGCTGGCGTGGCCAGCTGCAGGGGACTGGTATCCAAGCGCACAACTTCCGGTTGCAAGGCGACAACCCTCCACACGCTAGAGCTGGCGGAAGGCCCTCAGCAATATGCACTCCACCCTTTTCAGCAACTTCTCAACTTCAGCTCAACCGATGCCTAGCAAGAGGCTTAGATACTTTGAGCGCACGTTGAGTTGTGCGGTATCGTCGATTGAGACGCACTGGAGCTAAGGCATGGTAAGGCAGCAGCGGTCGGCGCGCGATGCACTCGCACATCATTCGTTCGCTATTGGTGAGTGCTGGATAGAACCGGCCCTCCTACGCGTAGTAGCCGCCGATGGCACGCACACCGAACTTTCGAAGCGTCAAATCGCGGCGCTCGTCGAGCTAGCCGAACACTTCGGACAGGTGGTGTCGCGAGCACGGATGCACGAGATTCTCTGCCTGGCGCAGGAGGGGCATCGCGATCGCGCTGCGCTCTCCCACCACATCGGCAGCATTCGCCGCGCCCTGGGCTGTTCGAGCAAGCACCCTAGCTACATTCGAACCGTTCGCGGCCAAGGCTACTGCCTCATGCAGCCGCCGCTTCTCGAGCCGATAGAAGGTGCCGACGCCGTGGCGTCCATCATCACCGCCGTCGGTGTGGCGGCTAGCGATGTGCCCGGGGCGGCGACCGTGCCGAGGCCGCATGGATGGCGTTTGTCCGGGTGGCGCGGCGCGCCTGTGATGAGGGCGGCCTTGACCTGCGTGCTGGCTCTGCTGGCGATCGGTCAAGCTCTGCAGGGTGATCGTCGCGAGCTAGCGACGCGCGACACCACCGACGACCGGTCAGCGTCCATCTTCATGGAGGCCCTTCGCGCGACTGCAGAGGAGCCCGACGGGGGCGTGTCAGCGCTCGCGCGGCGGCGCCAGGAGGTGTGGGACGACCCCAGCTTGGCGCCGCATGTGAAGAGTCGCCAGCTCTTCGCGATCGGGGAAGCACTGATGTGCCTGCGAGATTGGGAGGGGGCTGGCGGCGCGTTCGAACAGAGCTTGAGCTTACAGCGAGCATCGCTTCCAACACCGGATCCGCTGACGATGGCGCAAGCGCTCACGGGACTGGCGCGGGTGACCAGCATGGTCGGCCAGGGCATCAACGATTCGCGAGCTATGCTCATCGAGGCTGCGCAGTGGCTTCGCAACAGGCGTATCGACGATCGGCAGCGGGCGGAAATCCTGAGTATCCACGGTGGCTTGATGGAGTTCGGCAACGACCTCAGCCGAGCGGCAGCGTTGTACGAGCAGTCACTGAGTCTGGCGACGAGCGAATCCGCGCGCGATGAGGCATTTGTGCTCTCCTTGCAAACCGCGACGGCCCGGGTCGCTACCGCCCGTGGCGAATACGTGCGAGCCGAGGCGCTGCTCGCCTCCCTGCTCGCCAGCGCGCAACGCCTGTACGGCGAGGGAGATCGGCGCCTGGCGCCCGTGCTCACCCAACGCGCCTTGCTGCTCTCGAAGCGCGGCGACCACGACGCTGCCAGTCGTGTGTACGCGCGGATCGTGAGCCTACTCGAGCAGCACTACCCAGATGCGAATTCGCAGCTTATTCACGCCCGGGTGGAGTTAGCCGGATCGCTGGAGAGCGCAGGGGATTCAGCCGCGGCGGCGGCGCTCTATGCCGAGGTGATCGAACACGTGCGAGCGAAGGACGCGAGCAATGTGCTCGGTCTGAGTACCCTCAGACTCAACTTATCGGATGCGCTGATCAGCGCGCGCCAGCCCGAAGCGGCTCATGCGCAGGTGCGCCAGGCCATGGCCGTACTGGAGCAGCGCGGGGATGCCCCGGACTGGCTGCGCTACAGAGCCAATAGCGTGTACGGGGCGGTGTTGATCGAGCTCGGCGAATGCGGTGAGGGCCTGCGGCGCCTGAACGAGACGATCGACGAGATGTTCCTGCAAGGGGTGGACGATCCCCGCATCACGGCAGGCATTCATGCGCGCAGGGCGCGCTACGCGAACGCTAGCTGCAAGGGTGCGGTCGATCAAAGTGCCTAGTGTCCTGAGTTAGAAGTTCGTTGATGAATTCGCGGCACCTTTTCGCCCCTGAACACGTTGCTCCTCCTCCCGTGGGACCTGCCACGCTCGTCCTCGCGCCGCGCTCAGGCACAAAAACTCGCGTGTGAATTCATCAACGAACTTCCAACTCAGGACACTAGCCTGCTTTATTCATGAGGTGTGGCGTTGAGCCCCTGAGATGAGATCGTAGGGCGTTGACCGCAGCTGAGCGAGTGCCTGTGAGGCGTTCTCAGGGTTGAGGCCGGCGTTTTCCGAGTGTTGGGGTC